>CADCUB010000053.1 GCA_902805775.1 uncultured Frankineae bacterium
ACGGGGTGATGCCGCCGGCGGCCAGCGTCAGCTTCCTGTTCCTCATGCAGATCGGGATCGTGCTGGGGTTCCTCACCGGCTACCCCGCCGTCGCGCTGCTGTTGCAGCGCGGCACGAAGGTCGCTGTCTGAGTCGCTCAGGGGCCGGTCGTGGATGAGTCGGTGGTCGGGCGTCACGACGCGGCAACGGCACACTCCGCTCTGCCCCGTCGACCCGCTCCGCGCAGTGGTAGCCGGGTGCGGGAGCGCGGACAGCAGCGTCCGCCGCGGGGCGCGAGGTTTTCCTTTCCTCACGCGCACGGATGCGCATGGGCTGTGAGCCAACATGGCGCGCGCCGTGCTCCGCGCGAGCCCCGGCGCCGCAAGGACCAGTTCGGGTCCGACCGGAGGGCGCTGACGGTCAGCGTCGGGAGAGACGCCTGCTCGAGCAGGCGCTCGCCGCTGGCGGCCACAAGTACCTGGTCACACCGTTCGCCTGTGACGCACTGGCCAACAATACGAGCTTCGGCGGTGAGGCGGCCAACCGGCAACGAGCGGCGTGAAGACGGCTGGCGTGCGACGCTCGGTCGATGCAGCACCCTGGGTGTACCTCCCGGTTCTCCGGCTCGTCGAGCGCATGACCGGTAGAGCTCCCGACCCTGCTGCGCTCGAGGACGACAGGCCGGCCGGAGGCGGGCAGCGCCGCGGGGTCGCGCTGATCGCAGGTGGCCTGGTGCTCCTGCTGCTCGTGCGCCCGGTCGGACCGCTGGCTTTCCCCTGGATCCCGCTGCTCGTCGGACTTGCCTTCGTCACCGCGGCGGCCTTGACCGGTCCGCGAAGTCCGCTGTGGGGTCCCGGCCTGGTCGTCAGCGCTTATGGCACGGCGGAGGTGGTGAACCTGTACACCGACGTCTCCGGGGCTGGCGCCTGGACGATCGTCGCGATCGGTCTGGGAGGGCTGCTCGCCGCCTACCTCGGGAGTCGCGGGTGGGCGATGAGCGCTGCGAGCGTCGCCTCGCCGGTGGTCTTCATCGGGGTCGGCCAGTGGATTGCCGGCAACGCGCCCAGCGGGACCATCACCTGGTTCAGCGCCGGAGTCACCGTCCTGTATGGCCTCGCCGAGCTCGTCGCGTCGCGTCGTGAGGACCAGCCCGCCGGCGCGCGCTAGTCCATACCTGCCGGCGCGCGCTGAGCCGCATCGCGTCTGCGTGCCGCGGACGGGCCAGTCAACCCCGGGCAACCAGCCGCCGGACGGGGACGGTGGTGTCTCGGCCGACCCAGCCGTGCATCGCTCGAGCGGTGCGGCCACCGGACCGGTCGGTGAGACCAAGGTGAGGTGGCGGGCGGACGAGGCGAGTGGCATGTCCGTGACCTCCCCGGAGTCGAGGTCGACGAGGGCGAGGCGGTCGGGTCCGCGCAGGGCCACGGCGGAACCCCCGTGCTCGTCACGACGATGCCCTCGGGTCGCCCTTCGAGCGGCAGGACGCGGCCCGGCACCGCCTGCGCGCTCGCCGGCGCTTCTGCGGGTTCCGCCGCGTCGCCGGCGATCGGGCCGTCATCGCGACTGCAAGCGACCAGCGCGAAGCTCAGGAAGACAGCAGCGGCAGGGCGCTGGTGGGGGCGCACAGTGAAGACGTGCCCGACTCCCGGTGGCCGTACCGGCTCGGCAACCGCCGGTCCCCGGGCCGTCCTGCGCCGCGGCGGGGCGGGGCTGAGTCCCTCCGGCGGAGCGGTCCGTCACGAGCCCACAGGCAGGACCTGCGCCCTCACGGCGGCCGCGCGGTTCACGCAACCTGCGTGCGGTGCACCCGCTGCGGGTCGTCGAGCGGCCGGACCCTCGGACGCTCCCGAGAAGGCGGTCGCAGGGCCGACCCTTGCCGACACGGTGGTACTGGTGCCCTGCGGCATCTGTCTGTGTCGTATTCCCGGTACTCGGGTCATCGGGGGAGTGGCCGAGTAGCGGCTCCAGGTCGCGCCGGGCGGAGAGGCGGTGGTGCTCGGCGCTGTCGTCTCCGTAGCTGAGGGCTGCAAGCCATGCCGGGCGTGTACTGGCGGGACGAGCTGGTTGACGCGGGCCCGCGGGGCGAGTGGGACGTCCGCCGTCCGCACGCGTCCGATTGACCCTTGCCGGTGGGGGCGGACCCCTTGCCGAGCGCGTCTCGAGCTGTTCCGGGTGGGGACTTGGCCAACGGTCGTCGTAGCGGCGCCGACCGCCCGAGGGCCTTCGATGCAGCAGCGGACGCCGCCTGGGTCAAGCGGGGCCCGGACGCTGCTGCGAGTCGTCGTCCACAACCCGCACGCGCCCATTCCGCCGTACGTCTGCGGAAATTCCGCAGCCACTGGACGTCAATCTGACCCTGCAGGTCAACGAGGTTGTCGCCGTCGCTGCCCCGTACTGTCGCGACGACCGGCGGCGCGCGGCCCGCGTCGGCAGGCCGGCTCCAGCCGTGTCGTGTTCGGGCAGACGCGATACGACTCAGACATGAGACGCGGATGCTAGGTATGCAAAGGGTTACCGTTCGACCCGCTGCGCGGCCCGAACGGTAACCCTTCGCGGGGCGCGACCGCGGTCGCTGAAGGCCTGCGCTCGCCCGGGCGCGGGCTGCACTCGGCAGGCGGCGGTACCGGCAAGGGTCTACGGCGGGGTTCTGGCCCGTCGGCTGTGCTGCGACGACGGGGACGTGGCGTGGATGGCCGTCGACCTGATCGCCGTCGTGCACAGCTCGCCAGCTGACGGAGGGCGGCCGATACAGCGACACGACGTGCGGGCGGTGTACCGGCCGGCCCGTAAGGGCCACAGAGCCGGCGGCTGTGTCCCGGGTGCGCCTCCCTGGTCAGGAGGGGCGTCGCGCTCCCGTTGGAGCTTCGGCAGCTGCTTGCCTCACGGAGCGTCGCGCCGCTCATGCCGACACCGTGCGGGTGGTTGGGTGAGGTGCATGCGGGCGCCGCAGGCCAAGGCCGCCCGCGAGGCGAGGGCGCGACGATGCCCGGTCGCCGCCCCGCGACCGCCTTGCACCGCTGCTCGTCGGCCCAGGGGGCCGCAACGCCGCGCAAGGGGTAACACGGTCGGGGCCGTTGTTGCGCGCTCCGGCCGACCACGGTGGGGGAGTGACCGTCCATCGGCGTCCGATGGACTCTTGCCGGTGGGGACCAAGGGTCTTGCCGGGGTTGCCGACGGCCGTGTGAAGTGGGGACAGGCATCGACCGGCAGTCGGCTAACGAAGGCGCGGCTGGCCATGGCACGCCCGGCTCGGTCAGTCAGGGTCCTGGCCCGGTCGCATACCGTGCAGACCTGAGCACGGCCGTGGGCTTCAGGGGCGCTCTCGGTGATGTCCGCCGCTCGACAGCGTCGTCGGTAGTCTGCCGACGCCGGAGTGGCGAGCGCCGACATGCAGTCTCCGATCACCGCGGCACTCGGGCCACGACTCGACGCCTGGGTCGGCGGGGTTCGACCTCCCGGGAGAGCTGCCGCGGCTAACCGTTCGGCTAACACGTTCGACATCACTGGACCTCATCAGCCGCCCTCTACAGCCGGACAAGCGTGCCAGCAGGCGGCTCCTCACGCTCATACAGCGCTAGACCGCACAGGACAGCACGTACCCACGCAGGAAGTACCTGCGCGCGGTCAGCCGCCTGACGGCTCTGGCGAGGCAGGCGCAGCACCTCTGACCAGGACGCCTGCGAGCGCTCACGGCCGCAGGGAACGGAGCGTGAGGTCGATCGAGGCGTGCAGCGCCGCCACGGCCCGCTCGGCGGGCAGGCCGGTGCTGACCACCTGGATGCCCAGTCCCTCGGCCAGGCCCAGCAGGGCCGTGGCGGCGTGCTCGTGCCGTGCGGTGACGGGCCCGTCCGCGCCCTGCGGAGCGAGCAGCCCGGCGAGGAACGAGCACAGCTGCGCGTTGTCGGCGCGCAGCGCGTCGGCGGCGGCGGGCCGGTGCGCGGCGTAGGACTGGAAGGCCAGTGCGACCCTGGCGTCCTGCCGCTGCTGCTCGTCGAGCGGCAGCAGCGCCGTCAGCAGGCCGGTGACCAGCGCGCGAGGATCGGGCGCCGGACCGAGGCCCTCGAGGACAGCAGTCATCCGTGCCGAGTAGCGGGCACTGGCCGCGCGCATGGCGAAGGCGACCATCGCGTCCTTGCTCGGGAAGTAGTGCTGCACCATCCCGGACGTCACGCCGGCCTGCGCTGCCACGTGACGCAGGCTGACGCCCTCCAGGCCCTGGGAGCCGGTGACCTCGAGCAGCGCCTCGGCGATCTGCTGACGACGCTGCTCGTGGTCCACCTGCTTCGGCACCGCGCCATCCTTTCACGTTGCAGTCGTATTGACACGAGGCAGCGGCCCTCGTTACGTTGCAGTCGTAACGCGAAGGAGGGGAGATGGTGGAGACACCGGCGGTCGAGACGACGGGCCTGGTCAAGCGCTACGGCGACACGGTCGCGCTGGACGGGGTGGACCTGCAGGTCGCACGCGGCTCCGTCCTGGGGCTGCTGGGACCGAACGGTGCCGGCAAGACGACCGTCGTCCGCATCCTGGCCTCCCTGCTGCGGCCGGACTCCGGCTCGGCGCGG
Organism: uncultured Frankineae bacterium; assembly: GCA_902805775.1. Taxonomy (GTDB): domain Bacteria; phylum Actinomycetota; class Actinomycetes; order Mycobacteriales; family SCTD01; genus SCTD01. Next base: position 4,545 of record CADCUB010000053.1, read on the forward strand.
GTCTGCGGTCTGGACACCCACCGCGACGCCCACCGGGTCCGGCAGCTGATCGGCCTCACCGGCCAGAGCGCCTCTGTCGACGAGGGCCTCACCGGTGAGCAGAACCTGCGCATGATCGGCAGGCTGCTCGGACTGTCGCGCGACCAGGCCAGGCACCGCGCCCGCGACCTGCTCGACCAGGCCGGCCTCGGCGAGGCCGCAGGGCGGTCCGCCAAGACCTACTCCGGCGGCATGCGCCGGCGCCTCGACCTGGCTGCCAGCCTGGTCCACCGCCCTGCGGTGGTCTTCCTCGACGAGCCGACGACCGGCCTGGACCCGGCCCGGCGGGCCGACACCTGGGCGATGGTGCGGACGGTCGTGCAGCAGGGCTCCACCGTCCTGCTCACCACCCAGTACCTCGAGGAGGCGGACCAGCTCGCCGACGACATCGTCGTCATCGACGCCGGCCGGGTGGCCGCCCGGGGCACCCCCGACGAGCTCAAGCGCAGGCTCGGCCGGCAGGCGCTCGACGTGCGCGTCGTCGAGCCCAGCCGGCTCGACGAGGCGGCCACCCGCGTGGCGCGGCTCGTGGCCTCGCAACCGCGGGTCGACGCAGCCACCGGCCGCGTCAGCGTCACCGTCCCGGACGGTCGGGCGATGCCGGCGATCGTCCGCAGCCTGGACGAGGCAGGCATCGGTCTCGGGGAGCTCACCCTGCGGCTCCCCAGCCTGGACGACGTCTTCCTCGACCTCGTCGCCCGACCCGCTCGCGTCGCGTCCGACGGTGCTCCGTCGAGCGCGGTGCCCGCGACCTCGTCGAGGAGCACGTCGTGACCCTCGATGCGACGCCGACGGAGGGCCCTGCAGGGCCCGCTCTGCGCAGCCGCCCGAGCCTGCGGCAGGCACTGAGCCAGTGCGCGACCCTCACCTGGCGCGGCGTCGTCAAGATCCCGAGCAACCCGTTGGGCCTGGCCGACGTCGTCATCGGCCCGGCCGTCTTCCTGCTGCTGTTCGGCTACGTCTTCGGTGGCGCCCTGGCCGGTGACACCGACGCCTACCTGCAGTACGTCTTCCCCGGCATCGTCGCCATGATGACGCTGTTCGCGACCATGGGGGTCGGGGTCGCTCTCAGCACCGACCTGTCGACGGGCGTCTTCGACCGCCTGCGGAGCCTGCCGATCGTCCGGTCGGCGCCTCTGGTCGGGGCCGTCGGCACCGACGTCGTGCGTCAGGTCGTCTCGCTGAGTGCGCTGCTGGCGTTCGGCCTGCTGCTCGGGGTCCGCTTCCCGGCCGGACCGCTGTCCGTCCTGGGCGCCTGCGCCCTGGCCCTGTCCTTCGCGCTCGCCCTGTCCTGGGCCTGGGTGCTGCTCGCGCTGGTCGTGGACGACACCCAGGCCGTGCAGGGCCTCGCGGCGGTGCTGATCCTGCCGCTGACCTTCGCCAGCAACGTCTTCGTGCGCGTCGAGACCATGCCCGGGTGGATGGAGGCCTTCGCACGGGCCAACCCGGTCAGCCACCTCGTCGACGCCCTGCGCGGGCTGCTCATGGGCGGCCCCGTGGCCGAGCCCGTCCTCGACACGCTCCTGTGGATGGCGGGCGTCGTCATCGTGTTCGCACCGCTGTCCCTGCGCAGCTACACCCGCCGCACGTGACGCGGCGCCCACCGGTCACCGGCCCGCGTCGTCGGGCACCGGCTCCTCGTCGTCCCGTGACGTGGCGAGCCCGCCCGGCCGAGGCGGCCGCAGCCCGGCTCCACGACCTGACACGGTCGACGCATGCCTGACGAGGTGCAGCGCCGCACGACGGCCAACCGGCAGGTCGTCGCCCGGCTCTTCGCCGAGCTCGACGACCGTCAGCTCAGCACGCCGAGCCTGTGCACGGGCTGGACGTGCCGCGACGTCCTCGGCCACCTGGTCATGTCCGTGGACCTCACGTTCCTGCGCTTCCTGCGCGAGGTGGCCCGTGACGGGGGCCGCGCCGGCGTCACCTCCGACCGACTGGCCCGCGCGTACGGCGCCCGGCCGGTCGCCGACCTGGTCCGGCAGCTGCACGACCGCAGCGACCTCGCTCTCAGTCCGCCCGGCGTCGGTGCCCTCGGCCCCTTCGCCGACTCGTGCATCCACATGCGTGACGTCGCCATCCCCCTCGGCATGGCCACGAGCCCGCCCGCCCAGGACTGGGTCCGCGTCCTGGAGTTCCTCACCACGCGGCGCGCCCGCACGGCGGGCTTCCTCCCCCGCGGACGGCTCGAGGGGCTGCGCCTGCAGGCGAGCGACGGCCCGTGGAGCAGCGGCAGCGGCGCCCAGGTGACCGGCTCCAGCGAAGCCCTCGCCATGTCGCTCACCGGCCGGCCGGCCCTGCTCGACGAGCTCACCGGGGCTGGTGCGCCGGCCCTGCGCCGGAGGGTGCTCGCCGGACAGCCCTGACGGGCAGCGCGGCGCACGTCACTCCGCCGGCCGGCCACGACAGCGGCGAGCGCCGCGGAGCTGTCCCGCGAGGTGGGGCGCGGGCTCTGCTCCGTGGTGGACGCGCCAGGGGCCCGCGCCGCTCAGCCGGTGCCCTTGCCCCCCGGCACCAGCGCACGGACGATCTCCAGCACGCGGTGCCCGGCCTGCGCCCGGGGGCGCAGCACCGGCGAGCCCCCGCCCTGCCCGGCCGCCATCGCGTCGACGGTCTCCAGCAGCGCCTGCGCCGCGTCGTGCTGCGGCGTCCACCCCAGCTCGGTACGGGCGCGGGTCGTGTCGAGCAGCGGGGTCTGCCGCCCGATGTCGACCCAGCCCGGGTCGGTCGGCTGCAGGTGCAGGCGCCAGGTCAGGTCGACGACGGCACGGGCGACCGCCGCCGGCACCGGCACCTGCCGCGCGCCGAGGATCGAGGCGAGCGTGCCGGGGTCGAGCACCGGCTCGGTGGCGATGTTGAACGCACCGGTGACCGGCTGCGTGCAGGCCAGGACGTACGCCCGCGCCATGTCGGCGGCGTGCACGACCTGGAAGGCCAGCCGGTCGACCGCGGGCACGACCGGCAGCAGACCGCGGCGCACCAGGCTCTGCGGCACGAACGGGCCCAGGAAGTAGCGCGCCAGCTCGCTCGCGGCGGCGGCCTGCAGGACGACGCCCGGGCGCAGCCGTACGACCCGCCGCTCCGGGTGCTCGGTCTCGAAGACGTCGAGCATCCGCTCGGCCGCGGCCTTGTGGCGGCTGTAGACCGACGTGCTGATGCCGCCGGTCGGGTGGTCCTCGGTCACACGCGGGGAGCGGCCCAGCGACGTCTTGGGCGGTCCGGGGGAGTAGGCGCCGACCGACGAGGCGTGCACCAGGACCGGCACGCCGGCCTCGGCGACGGCGTCGACGACCCGCTGCGTCCCCTGCACGTTGACCCGTCGCATCTCGTCGGGGTCGTGTGCGGGCTGCAGCAGCCAGGCCAGGTGGACGACGACGTCGGCGCCGCGCAGCAGCGGGACGAGGTCGGCCTCGGCGACGTCGGCGGCGTGCCACTCGACGCGCGGATCGGGGGAGGTGGGCAGGCGACGGGCGAGCCCGACGACCGAGCTCACCTCCGCCGTGTCGAGCAGCTGGGGCAGGAGCTGCGAGCCCACGTTCCCGGTGGCCCCGGTGACGACGATGCGCATGCCCTCACCGTCCCCGCCGTCGCCGGGGACAATCCGGGTCAGAGTGCGAGGTCCACCACGGCGACCGACTCGCCGGCGAGGGTCAGCTGCCCGGGTGCGACGGCGTCCAGGGGGGTGCTGGCGAGCACGACGCGAGCGGCACCGCCCGGCACCGGCACCTGCGCCGGCGCGGTGCCCAGGTTGCAGGCCACGGCCACCGGGCCGCGCCGCACGACCATCCACTGAGCCTGCTCGTCGTAGCTGACGTCGACGAGCTCGCGCCGCCCGTCCGACAGCTCGAGCCGGGAGCGCCGCAGGGCGATCAGCGCCCGCGTCCAGTCGCGCAGCTCGGCGTGCCGGGGCTGGTCGAGCTCGCTCCAGTCGAGCTTGCTGTCGAGGAACGTCTGCTCGGACTGCGGGTCGGGCACGTCCTCGCTGTCCCAGCCGTGCGACCCGAACTCCGCGCGCCGGCCCTCGCGCACCGCGTCCCCGAGCGCCCCCTCGTGGTCGGAGAAGAACTGCCACGGCGTCCGCGCGCCCCACTCCTCGCCCATCCACAGCATCGGGGTGTACGGCGACGTGAGCACGAGCGCGGCGCCGACCTTCAGCAGGCCGTCGGAGACGGTGGCGGAGACGCGGTCGCCGACGGCCCGGTTGCCGACCTGGTCGTGGTCCTGCAGGTAGACCACGAACGGGTGCCCCGGCACGGTCGAGGGCACCGGCCGGCCGTGGGTCCGGCCACGGAAGGTCGAGAAGGTCCCGTCGTGCAGGAAGACCTTCGACATGACCTTGGCCAGGATCGGCAGGCCGGCGAAGTCGCCGTAGTAGCCGCTGGCCTCCCGCGCCAGGTTGGCGTGCAGCGCGTGGTGCACGTCGTCGGCCCACTGGCCGTCGAAGCCGTGGCCGCCGGCGGCCCGCGAGGTGACCATCCGGGCGTCGTTCAGGTCGCTCTCGGCGATGAGGAACAGCGGCTTGCGCAGCTGCGCCCCGAGCGCCTCGACCTCGGTCGACATCTCCTCGAGCAGGTGCGTGGCCCGCTCGTCGACGAAGGCGTGCACGGCGTCGACCCGCAGGCCGTCGACGTGGTAGTCGCGCAGCCAGGCCAGCGCGCTGTCGAGGATGAAGCGGCGCACGTGGTCCGAGCCGGCCTGGTCGAGGTTGACCGCCGGCCCCCACGGCGTGGTGTGGGCCTCGGTGAGGTACGGCCCGAACTCCGGCAGGTAGTTGCCGGCCGGTCCGAGGTGGTTGTAGACGACGTCCATCACGACGCCGAGGCCGCGCGCGTGGCAGGCGTCGACCAGGCGCTTGAGCCCCTCGGGCCCGCCGTACGGGTCGTGCACCGCGTACCAGGCCACCCCGTCGTAGCCCCACCCGCGCTCGCCGGCGAAGGCGTTGCACGGGAGCAGCTCGACCGCGGACACGCCGAGGTCGACGAGGTGGTCCAGCCGGGCGATGGCGGCGTCGAAGGTGCCCTCGGGGGTGAAGGTGCCGACGTGCATCTCGTACAGCACGCTGCCCGGGAGGGGGACTCCGCGCCAGTGCTGGTCGGTCCACGCGAAGGCGTCGTGGTCGACCACCCGGGAGGGCCCGTGCACGCCGTGCGGCTGCCAGGCCGACCGCGGGTCCGGGCGGGGGTCGCCGCCGTCGAGCACGAGGGCGTAGTCGGTGCCGGGTCCGCCGATCTCCCCGGTCCACCAGCCGTCGTCGAGAGGGGTCAGAGGGGTGCGCGTCCCGCCGGTCTCGACCTCGACCGAGCCGGGGAGCGGCGCCCACACGCGCAGCGTCGTCATGGCGCTGCCCCTGCCCCCGTCGCCCGGTCGCTACGCCGTCTGGGAGCGGGACCCGTCACCTCCGCAGCAGCACCGCCACCGGGAAGTCGGCGAGCAGGTCCGCCAGGGCCACCCGGCCGCCCTGCAGGGTCGCGCCGGTCAGGACGTCTTCCCAGCCCCCCTCGGGCAGCTCGACGGCGTCCTCGCCCCACCCCGAGCGCTCCACCTGCACGGCGCGCGTCGGCGCCACGGTGACCAGCCGGTCGCCGCGGACGTAGGCCACCGCGCGCTCCCCGGCGTCCAACGGGGTGTAGGACGACCGGGACAGGAACAGCTCGGGCTGCGCGCGGCGCAGGCGCAGCAGCCGGGAGACCAGGTGCAGCTTGGCGGCGCCGGAGTCGTCCACCTCGGGCACGGCCTCCACCGCGAGCATCCGCCGGCGGGCGTCCCAGTCGACCGGCCGGCGGTTGTCGGGGTCCACCAGCGACAGGTCGAACAGCTCGCTGCCCTGGTAGGTGTCGGCGACTCCGGGGACCGTGAGCTGCACGGCCTTCTGGGCGAGGGCCGTCGTGCGCCACGCGGAGGCCAGACTCCCGACGAACTCGGCGACCGCCGCGCGGATCTGCTCGTCGCCGAGCACCCCGCGCACGAAGGCGGCGACGGCCTCGTCGAACGCCGGCACCGGCTCGGTCCAGCTGGTGCGGTCCTTGGCCTCGCGGGTCGCCTTCTCGACGTAGGCCACGGCGCGGTCGGCCGACAGCGGCCAGGCGCCGACCAGGGTCTGCCACACCAGCTGCTCGGTCGCCGGATCAGGGCCCGCGGCGCTGCGGTGGTCGTGCGCCAGCGCCTGCCAGGCCGTCACGGCGTCGGCCCACTCGCGCGGGCACTGGGCCAGCAGGACCAGCCGGGCGCGCACGTCCTCCGAGCGCTTGGTGTCGTGCGTCGACAGGGTGGTCATCGCCGCCGGCCAGTCGCGGGAGCGGAGCGCGTTGGCCTCGTGGAACTGCGCGAGCGGGATCCCGAAGCGGCCCGGGTCGCCGCCGACCTCGTTGAGGGCGGACAGGCGCAGGTAGCGGTAGAACGCGGTGTCCTCGACGCCCTTGGCCATCACCGGGCCGCAGGTCTGCTGGAAGCGGGTGACGAACTCCGCGGCAGCGGGCCCTGACGGTCCCTCGGCCAGCACCAGCCGGCCGACGACGTCGATCGTGCCGGCGCGCCGGGGGAGCGAGGCGCGCGCCGCGGCCAGCGCGTGCTCGACGTGCTCGCGCGCGACGGCGTCGGCCGGGCCGGTCGGCGGCAGGTAGGCGCGGTAGACGCCGAAGGAGGCCAGCACCTCCACCAGTGCCTCGCGCAGGGCCCGCCGGGTGGTGTCGCGCAGGACCGGGTCCTGCCGGCAGACGCGCAGGCCCAGCTCGGTGAGACGGTTGACCTCCGCCGAGAGCACCTCGGTCAGCACGAGGCGCTTGGTGGCCGCGACGACCTGCTCGTAGGACCGGTCCGACCCGGTGACCGACTGCCACAGCGAGGTCAGCGGCTGCTCGCCGGCCGGGTCGACGAAGATCCCCAGGATGTCGTTGAGGACGTCGTAGCCGGTGGTGCCGGCCGTCCGCCACTCGTCGGGCAGCTGCTCGCCCGGCTCGAGGATCTTCTCGACGACCACCCAGGAGCCGCCGGTGGCCTCCGCCAGCCGCTCGAGGTAGCCCCCCGGGTCGGCCAGGCCGTCGGGGTGGTCGATGCGCAGCCCGTCGAGCACCCCGCTGCGGACCTGCTCGACGGCGATGCGGTGGGTGTCGTCGAAGACCTCGGGCACCTCGACCCGCACCCCGGTCAGGGTGGTGACGTCGAAGAAGCGGCGGTAGTCGAGCTCCTCGCCGGCGACGTGCCAGTCGCACAGGCGGTAGTGCTGCCGCTCGAGGGTCGCGAGCACGTCGCCGTCGACGCGGGTGCCCGGCGCGATCGGCACCTCGTGGTCGTAGTAGCGGATCCGGTCGTCGAGCAGCTCGAGGTCGCCGAGCACCTCCCCGAGGGGCGCGCCGAGGACGGGCACGAGGACCCTGCCCGGGTTGTCGGCGGACTCCCAGTCGACGTCGAACCAGTCGGCGTACGGGGAGTCGCGGCCCTCGCGCAGCAGCGACCACCACTGGGCGTTCTGCGACTCGGGCTCGCTGACCGCCATGTGGTTCGGGACCACGTCGAGCACGATCCCGAGACCGTGCCGGCGGCAGGCGGCGACCATGCGGTCGAAGGCCGCCTGCCCCCCCAGCTCGTGGTTGAGCCGGCTGTGGTCGACGACGTCGTAGCCGTGCGCCGATCCTGGGGCAGCCTGCAGGTACGGCGAGCAGTACAGGTGCGTCACGCCCAGGTCGGCGAGGTAGGGCACGACCGCGGCGGCGTCGTCGAAGCCGAACCCGGGGTGCCCCTCGGCCGGGGGCCGCAGCTGGACCCGGTAGGTCGACACGGGGACGGGTCGCCCGGGTGCGGGCAGGTGCCGTCCCCCGTCGTCGGCCGGCCGACCCTCAGGGCCTGCCGGCATCAGAAGACCTTCCGCAGGACCTGCACCGAGCGCGCGTCGACCTGCACGGGCTCGCCGGTCTTGGCCGTGCGGGCCTCCACCTCGCCGAGCATCGGCGCGGCGGTGTCGACCTCGACCTCCCAGCGCTCCCCGGCGCCCAGGTCGGGCAGCACGAACTCCAGCGGCTCGTGGTGACCGTTGAACAGCAGGAAGAACGAGTCGTCCCTGACCTTCTCGCCCCGCACGTCGGGCTCGCGGATGCCGTCGCCGTTGAGGAAGACCGTCACCGAGCTGGCGTTGCCCGAGCCCCAGTCCTCCTGGCCCATCTCCTCGCCGCCGGGGGTGAACCAGGCGATGTCCTCGATGTCGGTGCCGCGGACCGGTCGGCCCTCGAAGTGCCGCCGGCGGCGGAACACCGGGTGCTCGCGCCGCAGGCGCGACAGGCGCGAGACGAACGCGGTGAGGACCTCGAAGTCCTTGGCCCGCTCCCAGTCGACCCAGGCGGTCTCGTTGTCCTGGGCGTAGACGTTGTTGTTGCCGTGCTGGGTGCGGCCCAGCTCGTCGCCGTGCAGCAGCATCGGCACGCCCTGCGACAGGAACAGCGTGGTGAGGAAGTTCCGCTTCTGCTGCTCGCGCAGCGCCACGACCTCGAGGTCGTCGGTCTCGCCCTCGACCCCGCAGTTCCACGACGAGTTGTGGCTCTCGCCGTCCATCCCGCCCTCGCCGTTGGCCTCGTTGTGCTTGTCGTTGTACGAGACGAGGTCGTGCATGGTGAAGCCGTCGTGCGCGGTCACGAAGTTGATGGAGGCGTACGGCCGGCGGCCGTCGTTCTCGTAGAGGTCGGCCGAGCCGGTCAGCCGGGCGGCGAACTCGCCGAGGGTGCCGTGCTGCCCGCGCCAGTAGTCGCGGACCGTGTCGCGGTACTTGCCGTTCCACTCGGTCCACAGCGGCGGGAACTGGCCCACGTTGTAGCCGCCCTCGCCGATGTCCCAGGGCTCGGCGATGAGCTTGGCCTGGCTGACGACCGGGTCCTGCTGGACGAGGTCGAAGAACGCCGACAGCCGGTCGACCTCGTGGAACTGGCGGGCCAGCGAGCTCGCGAGGTCGAAGCGGAAGCCGTCGACGTGCATCTCGCTGACCCAGTAGCGCAGCGAGTCCATGATCAGCTGCAGCACGTGGGGGTGGCGCATGAGCAGCGTGTTGCCGGTGCCGGTCGTGTCGTAGTAGTGCTTGCGGTCGCTCTCGACGAGGCGGTAGTAGGCGTTGTTGTCGATGCCGCGGAACGACAGCGTCGGGCCCATGTGGTTGCCCTCGGCCGTGTGGTTGTAGACGACGTCGAGGATGACCTCGAGACCCGCCTCGTGCAGCGCCTTGACCATCGCCTTGAACTCCTGCACCTGCTGCCCGCGGGTGCCGGAGGAGGAGTAGTCGTTCTGCGGGGCGAAGAAGCCGATCGTGTTGTAGCCCCAGTAGTTGCGCATGCCGCGGTCGGCCAGGTGGCTGTCGTGCACGAACTGGTGCACCGGCATGAGCTCGACCGCGGTGACGCCGAGCTTCTTGTAGTGCTCGAGCATCACCGGGTGGGCGAGCGCGGCGTAGGTGCCGCGGATGTCGTCGGGGATGCCCGGGTGGCTCTTCGTCAGCCCCTTGACGTGGGCCTCGTAGACGACGGTCTCGTTGTAGGGCGTGCGCGGGTGGCGGTCGTTGTCCCAGTCGAAGAACGGGCTGATGACGACCGACTTGCTCATGTAGGGCGCGGAGTCCTGGTCGTTGAAGGAGTCCTCGCTGCCCCACGTGTAGCTGAAGCAGGCCTGCGACCAGTCGATGTCGCCGTCGATCGCCTTGGCGTAGGGGTCGAGCAGCAGCTTGCTGGGGTTGCAGCGGTGACCCGCGGCCGGGTCGTACGGCCCGTGCACGCGGAAGCCGTAGCGCTGGCCGGGGCCGATGTTGGGCACGTAGCAGTGCCAGACGAAGGCGTCGCGCTCGCGCAGGTCGACGCGCGACTCCCTGCCGGCCTCGTCGAACAGGCACAGCTCGACCCGCTCGGCGACCTCCGAGAACAGCGCGAAGTTCGTGCCTGAGCCGTCGTAGGTGGCGCCGAGCGGGTAGGGCGAGCCCGGCCAGGTCTTGATGGGCGCAGGCTTGGGTGCTGCGGCCTTCTTCTTGCGTGGCGGCATGGCGATCTCTCTAGACGTCGGAGTCGGCGTAGCGCAGCAGGGCGCCGAGGCCGGACTGCGGGGACTGCTCGCTCTCGGAGGGGACGATCTTCACGTCGGCGCCGGTCGCCAGCGCCGCCCGGAGCAGGACGGTGAGCAGCGGGCCCTCCGCCGGGGAGGTGGCGCCGACGGCCTCGACCTCGGCCCGCGTGGTGCCCAGCTGCGAGGGGTCCTCGCCGTACCAGAGCGTGCTGTGCGTGTCGGCGTCGGTCGTGAGGATCAGGGTCTGCACCTGGGCCTTGCGCAGTGCCTCGACCACGTCGCGCAGGCCGTCGCACGCCCGCTTGGCCTGGCCGCGCTCCTGAGCGTAGTCGGCGAGCAGCTGCAGGCTCTCCGCCGCCACGTGCAGGCTGACCGCGTCGCGCACGCGCTGCTGCACGAGCGACGCGCTGCCGTCGGCGCCGCGGCCGCCGGGGAGCTCCACCCACTTGGCGTCCCAGGGCTGGCTCAGGCCCTCCTTGACGAAGGTGAGCTCGCGCTCGTCCCCGACGCCGAGGATGAGCTCGGCGCCGACCTGCTCGGCCAGCTGCATGACCGTGTCGCGGATGTCCTTGGCGTTCTCGCGCCACTGGTTCTCAGTGCGGTGCTGGTAGCGGTGGTGCGCCCAGCCGCCGCCCTGCACCTTCTTCAGGTGCAGGGTGCGGCCCTTGACGGTCACCTCCTCGGCCACCGTCGTGGAGTCGAAGAAGGCCTCGACGTCGGCGCCCGTGCGGTCGGCGTGGACGACGACGTGGGGCACCTGGGCGCTGAGGTCGCTCACCACCGGCAGGAGGTCCGGGAGCGGGGCCACCTGCACGACGTCGGTCGCGGGCCGGGTGGAGACCGGCTCGGCCAGCACGACGCGCGCCTCGGGCACGCTCGCGACGACCAGCCGGGCCTCGCCCTCGTCGTGGGCGCCCTGCGCCCCGGCGATCGCCTCGCGCACCGGGGCGGGGACGCCCTGCTCCTCGAGGCGCTTGAGGACGTTCTTCCAGGCCAGGTCGTAGCGGTCGGCGGCCTGCTCCACGGCGCTCTCGGCGCCGACGTGCACGGTGACGAAGGGGCCGGGGGCAGCCAGGACGTCGGACAGGTCGCGCAGCTGCACGGGGCACCTCCGGTCGGGCGTGGAACGGTCGACCGCTCCCTACCCCCGCGTGCGCGAGAGCTACGCCCCGTGCCCGGGCGGTGTGGGTCACTCCCCGGGCGGCCCCGTCACCGGCTCGACCGGACCCGGGAGGCGGTGCTGGCAGTCGCACCAGCTCCCGCCCCGGCACCGCTCGTGCTCGGCCTCGCGGCAGGCGTCGCAGATCACGGCAGGAGCGTAGGCCGCGTGCTGCCGGCCTCCGGACCGGCGCCGGGGAGCGTGCGTCAGGCGGTGGCGAGCAGCGCCAGGGCGTACGCCGACTCGACGTCGGGGTCGGCGAAGCTCCGGCCGTCGGCCAGGACGACCGACCAGCCGGCGGCGGTGCGCTCCAGACGGGCCAGCCGGTCGCCGAGGGCCGCGCGGAGCTGGTCCTCGCGCGGCAGCCAGAGCACCTGCTCGGTCTTGAGGCTGTCCAGCGCCCACTCGGTGGTGCCGTTGAAGCCCAGCACCAGGCCCGAGGGGACCTCCTGCACCTCGACGGTCAGGTCGCTGACCACGAAGACCTCGTCGTCCATCTCCCGGTCGGGGACGACGAAGCGGTCGCCGCGCTGCGGCCACCAGACGAGGCAGTGGGCGGTCAGCTCACGGGCGAGGTCCAGGCGCAGCACCCCCCGACTGTGCCCGCTGCGGACCGGTCCCGGCCACCCGTCGGCCCCCTGACCCGCGATCACGGAGCCGTGCAGGCGTCAGTCGGACATGGCGGCCGTCGTCGCGCCGGGGCTCTCAGCGACGGTCCGGCGTGCCCGGACCGACAGCGACAGCCCGGCGGCCACCAGGCACAGGGCGCCGGCGCCGATCCAGGCCAGGTCGTAGCTGCCCGTCGTCGTGCGCACCAGCCCCGCGGCGGACGCGGCCAGCGCCGCGCCGACCTGGTGGCTCGCGAACACCCAGCCGAACACGATCCCGCCGTCGGCGCCGAAGCGCTCGCGGCACAGCGCCACGGTCGGCGGCACGGTCGCGACCCAGTCCAGGCCGTAGAACACGATGAACAGCAGCATCGTGGCGTGCGGCACCGCGGCGAACAGGAACGGCAGAGCGAACAGCGACAGGCCGCGCAGGGCGTAGTACCAGGCGAGCAGCACGCGGCTGTCGACCCGGTCGGTCAGCCAGCCGGAGGCGATCGTGCCGACGACGTCGAAGACCCCGACCAGGGCCAGCAGGCCCGCAGCGGTCGTGGTGCCCATCCCGTGGTCGTGCGCCGCCGGGACGAAGTGGGTGGCGATCAGGCCGTTGGTGCTCGCGCCGCAGATGGCGAACCCGGCGACCAGCAGCCAGAAGGCCGGCACGTGCGAGGCCCGCCGCAGGGCGAGGACGGCCGCGCGGGCCGCACCGCCGGAGGGGGCGGGAGCCGGTGCCGACGGGTCGGCTCCGCCGTACGGCTCGAGCCCGACGTCGGCCGGCCGGTCGGCGAGCAGCAGCAGCACCAGCGGCACCACGGCCAGTGCGGCGCCGGCCACGACCAGCGCCGCCACGCGCCAGCCCGCCCCCTCGGCGAGCCAGGCGACCAGGGGCAGGAAGACCAGCTGGCCGGTGGCGCTGCCGGCGGTCAGGATGCCGGTCACCAGCCCGCGGGAGCGGGTGAACCAGCGGTTGGCCACGGTCGCCGCGAACACCAGCGCCATGGAGCCGGTCCCCAGCCCCACCAGCACGCCCCAGCACAGGACCAGCTGCCAGCTGGCGGTCATGAAGACCGTCAGGCCGCTGCCGGCCGCGACGACGCACAGCGCAGCCGCGACCACGCGGCGCATGCCGAAGGACTCCATCAGCGCCGCGGCGAACGGCGCCGTCAGCCCGAACAGCATCAGGTTGACGCTCACCGCGAGCGACACCGTCGCCGTGGACCAGCCGAACTCGTCCTGCAACGGCAGGATCAGCACGCCCGGGGTCGCCCGGAACCCCGCCGAGGCGACCAGCGCCACGAAGGCCACGGCGGCCACCCACCACGCCCGGTGGACGCGCGCCGGGCCGCGCCGGGCCGGGGAGGGGACCTGCTGCAGCGCCACCCCGCGACACTAGGCCGCCCATCACGCTTGCGTGACAGCGCTTGACACTGCCGACCGTGCGGGTGAGCGTCTCGCCGACGGTCCGGATCGTCCGGCCCGCACCCGAGCACGAAGGCAGGACAGGGCGGATGCGCACCTCACTGACACGAGCCGCGGTGGTCGCCGCGGCGTGCCTGCTCGCCGCGGCCTGCACGGGGACGACCGCCCCGGCGGACGACGGCGACAGCGGCGGTGACGGTGCGCAGTCCCTGCGCTATCTCATCGAGGAGCAGGAGGACGCCGAGGCCAACAAGGAGCTGGAGAAGCACCTCGGCGAGTTCACGCAGGAGACCGGGATCGAGGTCGAGCTGGAGACGCTGCCGCTCGACGCGATGCGCACGGTCCTGCAGACCCAGCTGCGCTCGGGCGAGGGCCCGGACGTCTTCGCCTGGGGCTCCGGCCCGAGCTTCGGCGGCGCGCTCGCCGAGGCCGGCCTGGTGAAGGACCTGACGGCGGCGTACGAGGAGAACGACTGGCAGGTCTACGACTTCGCCAAGGAGCGCGTCACCGTGGACGGCAAGGTGTACGGCCTGCCGGGCGAGGCCGAGACGATCGGGCTCTTCTACAACAAGGACATCTTCGCCGAGCTCGGGCTGGAGGAGCCGAAGAGCCTGGAGGACCTGCAGGCGGCCAGCGAGGCCGTCAAGGCCGCGGGCAAGACCCCGATGGCCGTCGGCAACAAGGAGGGCTGGGAGGGCGGCCACCTGCTGAGCATGGCGCTGTCCAGCGCGGTCGGCGGCGAGGGCATGCAGGCGCTGCTCGACGGCGAGAAGTCGTGGACCTCGCCCGAGGTCGTGCAGGCGCTCACGCTCTGGCAGGACTTCAACAAGAAGGGCTACCTGCCGAAGTCGCCCACCTCGGTCGACTACGACACCTCCACGTCGCTGTTCTACTCCGGCGAGGCGGCGATGATCCCGACGGGCAGCTGGCTGGTCGCCGAGATCGAGGACAACACCGACTTCGAGGTCGGCTACATCCCGTTCCCCGGTCCGGACGGCCCCGGCATCTTCACCGGCGGTCTGGGCTCCGGACCGTACGTCTCCGCCACCACGAAGAACGAGGAGGAGGCGATCCAGTTCATCGACTTCCTCGCGTCACCGGAGCACGGCAAGTGGGTCGTGGAGAACCTCGCCACCATCCCGCCGATGGAGGTCGAGACCGAGGGCCTGGACGTCTCGCCGCTGTTCAAGCAGGTGCTGGAGGACACCGCCGAGCTCTCCAGCGGCGGCGACTTCGGTCTCAACATCGACGTGCTGGTGAGCGACGCCTTCAACGAGGCGATGTGGGACGGCGTCCAGGGCGTCCTCACCGGTCAGCGGACGCCGCAGGAGGTGGCGCAGGCCCTCGAGGCGGAGCAGGCGTGAGCCGCGACTCCCAGGCGACGGCGTGACGGCGCCCGCACCGGCGCGGGCGGCAGCCTCCCTGGCGCCCGCGCCGGCGCCGCCGCGCAGGCGCGGTCGCGGTCGTACCGCGCGCTCCCAGGTCCCCGCGGTGACCCGCAAGGCCCAGGCGCGGCTCGGGGTGCTGCTCGTGGTGCCGCTGCTGCTGCTCGTCGGGATCTTCCTCGTCTTCCCGATGATCAACGCCGTCTACTACGTCTTCGTCGACTTCAACGGCATCAACCCCGCACCGCCGTGGGTCGGCCTGGCCAACTTCACCGAGCTGGCGCAGGACCCCGACGTCTGGGCAGCGTTCTCCAACAACATCATCTGGATCGTCCTGGGCACCGTCGGCCCGATCGTCCTCGGGCTCGCCCTGGCCCTGCTGCTGTGGCACGTCGAGCGCGGCAGCGTCTTCTACCGGGTCGCCTTCTTCCTGCCCTACATCCTTCCGCAGGTGGCGGTCGGCGTCGTCTGGGGATGGATCTACGAGCCGTCCCGCGGCTGGCTGAACAAGGTGCTCGAGACGGTCGGCCTCGGCGGTCTCACGACGGGCTGGCTGGGCAACCCCGACACGGCGCTGTACGCCGTGCTCGCCACGGCCGTCTGGGTGACGCTCGGGTTCGTCTTCGTGATCCTGCTGTCGGCGCTCAAGGGCGTCGACATGGACATCGTCGACGCCGCCCGCCTCGACGGCGCCAACGGCTGGCAGCGGCTGGTCCACATCGTGCTGCCGCAGATCATGCCGGTGTTCCTCATGGTCACGACGATCACGCTGCTCGGCGGCTTCAGCGTCTTCGACATCATCTTCGTGATGACCGGCGGCGGCCCCGCCGGCGCCTCAGAGGTGCTGGGCACCCTGGCCTACAGCAGCGCGTTCCAGCTCAACCGCATCAGCTACGGCACGGCGCTCGCGCTGGTCATCACGCTGCTCGCGATCCCGTTCGCGGTGTGGCTCAACAGGCTCCAGCGCCGGGTCTCGCTCGAGGGGACGAGCTGATGGCGGCCACGACCACGACGCCGGCACCGGCCAGGACCGCGCCGTTGCAGGCCGAGCTGACGCCGCGGGCCCGTGCCCGCCTGGCCGGCAAGCACGCGCTGCTGATCGCGCTGTCGCTGCTGATGCTGTTCCCGCTGGTGCTGACGATCTCGACGGCGTTCAAGACCGAGCAGGACGTCCAGGTCAACCCGTTCGGGCTGTTCTCGTCGTTCTCGACGGAGAACATCGTCACGGCCTGGACCGTCGGCGGCTTCGGCGGCTACGTCCTCAACAGCCTCCTGCTGACGGTCCCCAGCACGCTGATCGTGCTGGCGCTGTCGACGATGGGCGGCTACGCCTTCGCCCGGCTGCCGTTCCCCGGCCGCGACCTCGCGTTCTACGTGGTCGTGGTCGGGCTGCTGGTGCCGTTCTTCACCTACATGATCCCGCTGTACTTCCAGCTGCGCGGCATGGGCATGCTGGACAGCCTCGTCGGGGTCAACCTGGTGCTCGCCAGCACCGGCGTCTCGTTCGGCACCTTCTTCATGCGGGCGTTCTTCTCCGACCTGCCCGTCGAGCTCGCCCAGGCGGCCCGGATGGACGGCGCCTCGGAGTGGCAGATCTTCACGCGGGTGATGCTGCCCCTGGTGACCTCGGGCATGGGGGCGCTGGCGGTCTTCACGTTCCTGCAGAACTGGAACAACTTCCTCGTCCCGCTCATCTACATGCCGGGCGGTGACTACCGGCCGTTGACGACCGGCCTGTACCTGTTCCTCGGCGGGCGCTCCATCGACATCGGCCCGCTCGCGGCCGGCACCCTGATCACGATCCTGCCGGTCGTCGTGCTGTTCGTGGCGCTGCAGAAGCAGGTGACGCAGGGCCTGGTCTCGGGAGCGGTGAAGGGCTAGCCCCGGTCGGGCCCGCTCTCGTCGGGGTCGACCTGCGCGGCGTGCAGCTGCGAGCGCAGGTCGTCGACGGTGTCCTCGAGGTCGGCCACGCGGCTGGCGGCGGCCAGGGTGAGCCCTTCGTCGGTGAGCTGCAGGAGCCGGCGGGCGTGCTGCACCTGGCGGGAGCTGTAGCGGCGCTGACCTCCCGGCGAGCGGGAGGGGCGCACCGCCTCCACGGTGTCCAGGCGACGCAGCGTGGCGGCCGGCACGCCGAGCAGGTCGCCGACCTGGCCGACGGTGTAGAAGGCGGCGTCCGGGTCGGGCCAGGGAGCCGGGGGTCCCGGCGCCGGGACGGGCGCCCCGTCCGGGTCGGGACCGCCCGCCCGGACAGGAGCGCCCGCCACGGTCCTCAGCCCGCCGATCCGGCGTCGACGGCCTGCTGCTCGCCCGGCGCGCCGCTCGACGAGGCGCTGCTGCTGCCCTCGATGACCTGCGGGCCCTCCTCGCGGGCGAGGGAGACCGGGATCCGGCGCGGCTTGGAGCGCTCGGCCACGGGGACGTGCAGCGTCAGCACGCCGTGGTCGTAGGTCGCCTCGATCCGCTCGACGTCCATCCCCTCGCCGAGCAGCAGCTGGCGGGACACCTCGCCCGACGGGCGCTCGGCCACCAGCACCTGGGTGACCTCGCCGTCGGGGCGGGTCGTGCGGTGCGCCCGCACGGTGAGGGTGTTGTCCTCGACCGACAGGTCGACGCTGCCCGGGTCGACGCCCGGCAGGTCGAGGTGCACCACGTAGTGGTCGCCGATCCGGAAGACATCCATCGGCGCCATGCGCGGTGTGCGTACGCCACTGGCGAGCTGGTCGGCCAGGCGGTCGAGGTCCCGGAAGGGATCGAACCGCATCATCACGAGCACCTCCTGCGACTGGGGAGCCCCTGCGGCTCCACAGCCAGACTACCCCACGTCGAGGGGACAGCAAACCTGCACCTCCAGCTGCAGGTGAGCGACCCGGCGTTGCCTCGACGGCGGTCGGGGAGGACCGTGTCGGACGTCGTCCACAGACGGAGGTCGCGATGAGAGCCACCCTCGACGGGCGCCCGGCAGCGCCTCCCGTCCTGACGCTGCCGACGCCGTTCCCCGAGCCGGACCCGCTGCCGCCCGACCCGACCACTCCGGTCGAGCCCATCCTGCCGGGGCCGACCCCGACCGATCCGGACCCCCCGGACCCCCTGCCTGCCTGACGCCGACGGGCCGGCTGCTCACCCAACCGGTCCCGCGGCCCGCCACGCGCCGCTCTACGGTCGGGTCCGGCGAGCCGGAGGGCGGACGGGCATGGCACCGCAGGACGCACACGACCCGGGCCACCGCACGCCGGCCCAGGTGAGCGCGCCGCCGGCGCCGATGAGCACGCCGCAGCCGATGAGCACGCCGCCGCCGCTGCAGGGCCGCGTCGCCGTCGTCACCGGCGCCAGCCGGCGGCACGCCATCGGGGCGGCCCTCGCCCGGCGCCTGGTGCAGGACGGTGCGGCCGTGCTGCTGCACTCCTGGTCGCCGCACGACGGCGAGCAGCCGTGGGGCGCCGACCCGGGCGGCCCGGAGGCGGTCGTCGCGCAGCTGCGTGCAGCGGGCGGCCGGGTCGAGCACCTCAGCGCCGACCTCGCCGATCCCGCCGCGCCGGCGGCCGTGGTCGCGGCGGCGCGGGAGGCCTTCGGGCACCTCGACGTCGTCGTGGCCAACCACGCCCGCAGCAGCGCCCAGCCGCTCGAGCAGCTCACGGCCGGCGAGCTCGACCTGAGCTGGGCCGTCAACGTCCGCGGGACGCTGCTGCTCCTGCAGGCCTTCGCCGCGCAGCACGACGGGCGGGCCGGCGGCCGGGCCGTCCTGTTCACCTCCGGCCAGTACGCCGGCGCGATGCCCGGCGAGCTGCCCTACATCGCCACCAAGGGGGCGCTGCACCAGCTGACCCGCTCCCTGGCCGCGCACCTCATGCCGCGGGCGATCACGGTCAACTGCATCGACCCCGGTCCGACCGACACCGGCTACGCCGACGAGGCCACCCTCGCCGCGGTCGCCGCCCGAAGTCCCGGCGGCCGGTGGGGCACGCCGCAGGACACCGCCCGGCTCGTGGCGTGGCTGGTCAGCGACGAGGGCGCCTGGGTCACCGGGCAGGTGATCGCCTCCGACGGCGGCTGGTCCGCGCGGCCCTGACCGTCCGGACCGCAGGTGCGGCGCGTACGGCTGGACGGCGCCGCAGGTGCGGCTCTATCTTCCCCGCTGTGACGCACCTCCGGATCAGCGACGCCGCCGAGCTGCTCGGCGTCTCCGACGACACCCTGCGGCGGTGGGCCGACCAGGGACGGCTGCAGCTCGTGCGCGGCGCCAACGGCCGCGCCGCCGTCGACGGTGCCGAGCTCGCCGCCCTGGCCCGGGAGCTGGCCGACGCCCCGGACCCCGGGGGAGCGGTCCGCTCGGCCCGCAACACGCTGCGCGGCATCGTCACCAAGGTCACCCGCGACACGGTGATGGCGCAGGTGGAGCTGCAGGCCGGGCCGTTCCGGGTGGTGTCGCTGCTGAGCCGGGAGGCTGCCGACGAGATGGCGCTCGAGGTCGGGACGGTCGCGCTGGCCTCGATCAAGGCCACCAACGTGGTCATCGAGCTCGACGAGCCCCCGCCCGCCCGGCGGGAGGCGCGCGCGGGCGCCGAGGCGGCTCCCGAGGGCTCGCCCCGGCCCCTCGGACGGGTGCGGGCCGGGCGCGCGCCGCGGGCGCTCGCGCTCGCCGTGCTGGCGGCTGCGCTGCTGGCCGGCTGCGGCGGGCAGGCCGAGAGCAGCGTTCCCGCGGCGCAGCAGGACGACGGCGGCGTGACGGGCACGGTCGACGTCTTCGCCGCCGCGTCCCTGACGGAGGCGTTCGAGCGGATCGCCGACGACTTCGAGCAGGCCCACCCCGGGACGACGGTCGTGCTCAACCTCGGAGCCAGCTCGGCGCTGGCGCAGCAGATCGTCTCGGGAGCACCGGCGGACGTCTTCGCCGCCGCGAGCCCGGCGACGATGAAGACCGTCACCGACGCCGGTGACGCTTCCGACCCCGAGGTGTTCGCCCGCAACGCCCTCGAGATCGCGGTGCCGCCCGACAACCCCGGCCGGGTCGCCGGCCTGGCCGACCTGGCCGACCCCGAGCGCACGATCGCCCTGTGCGCCGCGGCGGTGCCGTGCGGCGCCGCGGCCGAGCAGGTGTTCGCGGCCGCCGGCCTGCGCGCGGCGCCGGACACCCTCGAGCAGGACGTCAAGGCGGCGCTCGCCAAGGTCCGCCTCGGGGAGGTCGACGCGGCGCTGGTCTACCGGACCGACGTGCTGTCGGCGGGCGACGAGGTCGAGGGCATCGCCTTCCCGGAGGCCGAGCAGGCGGTCAACGACTACCCCGTCGCGGCGCTGACCGACGCGCCCGACGCCGACGCGGCGGCGGCGTTCGTCGACCACGTCCTGTCCGAGAGCGGGCAGCAGGTCCTTGCCGACGCCGGCTTCCTCGCCCCGTGACGCGGGCTCCGTCCCGGGCGCCCGCCCGCGACGGAGCCGGGAGCGCGGGACGGGCCTGCCGCCCCTGCTGCTGGTGCCGGCCGGGCTGGCGCTGGCGTTCCTGGTCCTGCCCCTGCTCGCGCTGCTCGTGCGCGCCCCGTGGACGACCCTGCCCGAGCGGCTGACCGGCCCGGGCGTCGGGACGGCCCTGCGCCTGTCGCTGGTGTGCGCCGGCTCGGCGACGGTGCTGTGCCTGCTGCTGGGGGTGCCGCTGGCCTGGGTCCTGGCCCGGGCGACCTTCCCCGGTCGCCGGCTCGTGCGGGCGCTGGTCACCGTGCCGCTCGTCCTGCCGCCGGTGGTCGGCGGCGTGGCGCTGCTGCTGCTGCTGGGCCGGCGGGGGCTGCTCGGGCAGCACCTCGACGCGTGGTTCGGCATCACGCTGCCCTTCACCACCCCCGCCGTCGTGATCGCCGAGGCGTTCGTCGCCATGCCGTTCCTGGTCATCGCGGTCGAGGGAGCGCTGCGGGGGGCCGACCGCCGCTACGAGGACGCAGCCGCCACCCTCGGGGCCTCGCGCTGGACGGTCTTCCGGCGGGTGACGCTGCCGCTCGTCGCGCCCGGGATCAGCGCCGGCGCCGTGCTCTGCTTCGCGCGGGCGCTGGGGGAGTTCGGCGCCACGATCACCTTCGCCGGGAGCTACCCGGGCGTGACGCGCACGATGCCGGTCGAGGTCTACCTCGCCCTCGAGAGCGATCCGCAGTCGGCCGTGGTGCTCTCGCTCGTCCTGCTCGCCGTCTCGGTCCTCGTCCTGGTCAGCCTGCGTGACCGGTGGCTCACCGGCAGCGCCTCGTGAGCGCCGGGCTGCACGCCCGGCTGCGCCTGGACCGCGGGAGCCTGGCCCTCGACGCCGAGCTCGAGGTCGCTCCGGGCACCGTCCTCGCCCTGCTCGGGCCGAACGGCGCCGGCAAGTCCAGCGCCCTGCAGGCGCTGGCCGGGCTGGTGCCGCTCGACGGCGGCAGCATCGAGCTCGCGGGCCGGGTGCTCGACCGGCCGGCCGACGGCACCTTCGTCCGGACGGCGGACCGCGAGGTCGGGATGGTCTTCCAGGACTACCTGCTGTTCCCGCACCTGAGCGCGCTGGAGAACGTCGCGTTCGGCCTGCGGGCCCGGGGGGTGCGTGCCGGGCAGGCGCGGCGCTCGGCGCGGGCGTGGCTCGAGCGCATGGGCCTGGACGGCTCGGCCTCGCTGCGCCCCGGCGCGCTGTCCGGCGGCCAGGCCCAGCGGGTGGCGCTGGCCCGCGCGCTGGCGCCCGGCCCCCGCCTGCTGCTGCTGGACGAGCCGCTCGCGGCGCTGGACGCCGGGACGCGCATGCACGTGCGCTCCGACCTGCGCTCCCACCTGGCCGACTACGCCGGCTGCACCGTGCTGGTCACCCACGACCCGCTCGACGCGATGGTGCTGGCCGACCACCTCGTGGTGCTCGAGCACGGTCGCACCGTCCAGTCGGGCCGGCCCGGCGACGTGGCCCGCGCCCCGCGCACGGACTACGTCGCCCGGCTCGTCGGCCTCAACCACTACCGGGGCCGGTCCCGCGGCGGCGCGGTCGAGCTGGACGGCGGCGGTGAGCTCACCACGGCAGACCCGCGGGAGGGACCGGTGTTCCTCGCCTTCCCGCCGTCGGCGGTCTCGCTGCACCGCACCCGGCCGGACGGCTCGGCCCGCAACGTGTGGCCGGGCCGCGTCGCCGGGCTCGAGCAGCACGCCGACACCGTGCGGGTGCAGCTGGAGGCGGAGCCGGCCGTGCTCGCCGACGTCACGACGGCCGCCGTGGCCGACCTCGAGCTCACCGTCGGCTCGTCGGTGTGGGCCGCGGTCAAGGCCACCGAGGTCCGGGCCTACCCCGGGGACCCGGCCCCCTGACCGCACGTGTGAGGCTCTGCACGCCGCCGGTCGGTCGGCGGCACGGACTGTCGGGAGCGAAGAGCATGAGCAGTCGGGCTGACGCCGTCGTCCTGTTCGGGGCGACCGGCGACCTGGTGCGCAAGAAGCTGATGCCGGCGCTGTACGAGCTGGCCAAGGTCGGCCGGCTCGGCGTACCGGTCATCGGCGTGGCCCGGTCGGCGTGGGAGGACGAGCGGCTGCGCTCGCACGCCCGCGAGTCGGTCGAGGCCACCGGCCGCGGTCCCGTCGACGAGGCGGCCTTCGGCGAGCTGGCGCAGAGCCTGTCGATGCTCGTCGGCGACTACGGCGACGCGGCGCTGTACGACGAGCTGGCGCAACGGCTGCAGGGGGCGCAGCGGCCGGTGTTCTACCTGGCGATCCCGCCGTCGGTGTTCGCCAAGGTCGTGCAGGGGCTGGCCAGCGCCGGCCTGGCCGCGCGCGGGCGGGTCATCGTGGAGAAGCCGTTCGGCCGCGACCAGGAGTCGGCCCGTGAGCTCAACGGCTGGCTCGCCGGCGCCTTCGACCAGCAGTCGATCTTCCGGATCGACCACTACCTGGGCAAGGAGTCGGTGGAGGGCCTGCTGGTCTTCCGGTTCGCCAACACGTTCCTCGAGCCGTTCTGGAACCGCAACCACGTCGCCGGCGTGCAGATCACGCTCGGCGAGGCCTTCGGGACCGAGGGCCGGGCCGGCTTCTACGACGGTGTCGGCGCGGTGCGCGACGTGCTGCAGAACCACCTGCTGCAGGTCGTGGCGCTGCTGGCCATGGAGCCGCCGATCGCCGACGACGCCGACGCCTACCGCGACGAGGAGGTCAAGGTCCTGCGCCAGATCTCACCGCTCGAGCCGCGCAACACCGTGCGCGGGCAGTACGTCGGCTACCTCGACGAGGACGGCGTGGGGGAGGACTCGACCACCGAGACCTTCGTGTCGACCTGCCTGACGATCGAGTCGTGGCGGTGGGCGGGCGTGCCGTTCTACCTGCGCACCGGCAAGCACATGCCGGGCAGCGCCACCGAGGCGGTCGTCGAGCTGCGCCGCCCGCCGCGGCTGCTGTTCGCCGGTCAGGACGCCGACGTCCCCAGCACCAACCTGGTGCGCTTCCGGCTCGGGCACAGCGACGGCGTGACGATGTCGGTGCAGGCCAAGGCCCCCGGCGCCCGGACGGTCACCCAGCCGGTCGACCTGCGGGTCGACTTCGAGTCGGCCCTGGGCCACCGCCGGGAGGCGTACGAGCGGCTGCTCGACGACGCGATGGACGGCCGCCGTCACCGCTTCGCCCGCGAGGACACGATCGAGGAGGAGTGGCGCATCGTCGCGCCGATCCTCGACCTGCCCGACCGTCCCGTCCCCTACTACAAGGGCACCTGGGGACCGCCGTCGACCCACCCGCCCGCGGGCGGGTGGCACGAGGTCGCGCTGCGCAGCTGAGGGCGCGCGGTACGGCTCAGGCGTCGCCGACCAGCTCGTCGACCACGCCGGTGCCCGCGCACGTGGGGCAGCTGCCCCCGTCCCGCTCGCCCCTGCCCGCGCAGTCGGGGCAGGAGGCCTGGCCGACCTGGTCGCCGTCCGAACCCGGCTCGCCGGGCGTGCTCACGCCGCCTCCAGCAGCACGGCGATGCCCTGGCCGACGCCGATGCACATGGTGACGACGGCCCGGCGGGCGCCGCGGTCGGCCAGCTCGAGCGCGGTGCTGAGGGCGAGCCGCGCGCCGCTCATGCCGAGCGGGTGGCCCAGGGCGATGGCGCCGCCGTTGGGGTTGACGTGCTCGGCGTCGTCGGGCAGGCCCAGCCCGCGCAGCACGCCGAGCGCCTGCGCGGCGAACGCCTCGTTCAGCTCGAGGACGTCGACGTCGTCCACCTCCAGCCCCGCCCGGTCGAGCAGCGCGCGGGTCGCCGGCTCGGGCCCCAGGCCCATCACCCGCGGAGGCACCCCGGTCGAGGCCATCGCGCTGACCCGGGCGAGCGGCGTCAGGCCGTACCGCTCGACCGCCCGCCCGGAGGCGACGAGCAGCGCGGCGGCCCCGTCGTTGACGCCGGAGGAGTTGCCGGCGGTGACGCTGCCGCCGGGGAACAGCGGGCGCAGCTTCGCCAGCGCGGCCAGAGAGGTCTCGCGGGGGTGCTCGTCGCGCTCCACCACGACGGCGTCGCCGCGCTTCTGCGGCACGCTCACCGGGGCGATCTCGCGGGCGAGGCGGCCGCTCGCGAGCGCGCGTGCCGTCCGCTCCTGCGAGCGCAGGGCGAAGGCGTCCTGGTCCTCGCGCGAGATGCCGAGCTCGTCGGCGACGTTCTGGCCGGTCTGCGGCATCGAGTCGGTGCCGTGCAGCGACTGCATCAGGGGGTTCACGAAGCGCCAGCCCAGCGTCGTGTCGTGCACCTCGGCGGTGCGGGCGAAGGCCGTCTCGGCCTTGGGCATCACGAACGGCGCCCGCGACATGCTCTCCACCCCACCCGCGACGACCAGGTCGGCGTCGCCCGAGCGGATCGCGCGCGCGGCGGTGCCGACGGCGTCCAGACCCGAGCCGCAGAGCCGGTTCAGGGTGGCGCCCGGCACCTCGACCGGCAGTCCGGCGAGCAGGGTGGCCATCCGCGCGACGTTGCGGTTGTCCTCGCCGGCCTGGTTGGCGCAGCCGAGGAGCACGTCGTCGACCGACGACCAGTCCACCGAGGGCAGCCGCTCGACCAGCGAGCGCAGGGCGTGCGCGGCCAGGTCGTCGGGCCGCACCGACGACAGGCCTCCGCCGTACCGCCCGATCGGCGTGCGCACCCCGTCGACCAGGTAGGCGGTGGTCATGCGGTCTCCCGTCGCTCGGCCGGCCCGGTCGCCCGGGCGGCGGTGCGCAGCAGCCTGCCACGGCCGGTCCGCACGGGAGTCACGACCAGCGCCACTCCCAGCGCGGCGACCGCCACCCCGGCCAGGGAGAGGGGGGCGAGCCGCTCGTCGAACATCAGGTAGGCCTCCACGGCGACCGCCGGCGGGACCAGGTAGAGCAGGCTGGAGACGCCGGAGGCGGTCCCGCGCCGCAGCAGGAGCAGCAGGAGCAGGACGGCACCGAGCGAGAGCACCAGGACCAGCCAGACGAGCGCTGCCGCGAGCTGCGGGGTCCAGTCGAGCCGGCGCTGGCCGGTGCCGAGCGCGACGGCGGTCAGCACGACGGCTGCGGCGGCGTACTGCACCGCCGTGCCCCACACCAGCGGGATGCCGTCGCCACGGCGCTTCTGGTGCAGGGTCGCGACGGTGCCGGAGGCCAGGGCGACCAGGCACGACACGAGCCCCGACGCGGGCAGGGCGGCGGCCGACCCGGCCGCCGCCGCGAGCCCGGGCCCGACGACCAGCGCCACGCCGGTGACGCCGAGCACCAGTCCCAGCCACTGCCGGGCGACCAGGCGCTCGTCGAGGATCCGGCCGGCGAGCACCGCGGTGAGCACCGGCTGCAGGCTGACGACGACGGCCGAGACGCCGGCGGGCACGCCGACGGAGATGGCGTGGAAGACGCCGCCGAGGTAGCCCGCGTGCAGGAACAGCCCCACGACGGCCGCGTCGCCGTACGCCCGCGGCGCCGGCATCGCGACCGAGCGCAGGGCGACCGCGAGCGCCCCGAGCAGCAGGGCGGCCAGCACCATCCGCAGCGCCAGCAGGGGGAACGGGTCGGCGTAGGGCAGGCCGTACTTCGCCCCGACGAAGCCGGTGCTCCACAGCAGCACGAACACCGCGGGACCGCCGAGGCGCAGCAGGGCGTCCACCTGGTTCGACCGCGCCGCTACAGCTGGGAGAAGGCGGGGGCGTAGCGGAAGGTGCCGACCGGAGCGCCCTGCCAGGCCGTCAGCGTGCGGATCTGGAAGTGCCGGCCCCACGCCGGCTCCGGCGGGAGCACGCCGAGGTCCTCGGCGCGCACGAAGCCGAAGCGGCCGTAGTAGGCGGGGTCGCCCAGCAGCACGACGGCGGGCGCGCCCAGGGCGTCCGCGGCGCCGAGCACGGTGTGCATCAGCGCCGACCCGACACCGCGGCGCTGGTCGCCCGGCAGCACGCCGAGCGGCCCCAGGCCCAGCGAGGCGGCCCCGTCGACGGTGGCCCGGCTGCAGGTGACGTGGCCGACGACCTCGTCACCGCGCAGGGCGACGAAGGACAGCTCGGGCACCGTGTCGGCGGCCACCCGCAGCAGCTCGACCAGCCGCGCCTCGGGGACGTCGCGGGCCCCCGGGCCGCCGAAGGCGGCGGTGTGCACGGCGCCGACCACGTCGCGGTCCTCGGGCACCTCCCGCCGCACCAGCACCGTCGGCTCAGCGCCCCAGCGCGCCGCGGACCAGGGGTGCCACCCGCGTCCCGAGCAGCTCGATGCCGTGCAGCAGGTCCTCGTGGGCCAGCCGGACGTTGGTCATCTGCAGCGACAGGCGCGCGACGCCGCCGAGGTCGTCGGAGATCCGCAGCGCCTTGGCCGCCACCGTGTCGGGGTCGCCGATGAGGAACGCGCCGTCCGGCTCGAGCATCGCGTCGTACTGCGCGCGCACCGGTGGTCCGAAGCCGCGCTCCTGGCCGATCTTGGTGAACATCTGCGCCCACCCCGGGTAGAACTCGTCGGCGGCCCGCGAGTCGCTGTCGGCCACGTAGCCGAAGCAGTGCAGCCCGACCCGGAGCGCCGCGGGGTCGTGGCCGGCGCGCCGGCCGGCCTCCCGGTAGAGGTCGACCAGCGGCCGGAACCGCGCCGGCTGCCCGCCGATGATCGCCACCATCAGCGGCAGCCCGAGCGCGCCGGCGCGCACGAACGACGCGGGCGTCCCGCCGACGCCGACCCAGATCGGCAGCGGGTCCTGCAGCGGCCGCGGGTAGACCCCCTGACCGGTCAGCGGCGGACGGTGCCGCCCGGACCAGGTGACCCGCTCATGCTCGCGGATGCGCAGCAGCAGGTCGAGCTTCTCGGCGAACAACGAGTCGTAGTCCTCGAGCGCGAGCCCGAACAGCGGGAACGCCTCGGTGAACGACCCCCGCCCCACGACGAGGTCCATCCGGCCGGCGCTGACGAGGTCGAGCGTGGCGAACTCCTGGAACACCCGCACGGGATCGCTCGCGCTCAGCACCGCGACGGCGCTGCTGAGCCGGATCCTCGTGGTCCTCGCCGCCGCGGCGGCCAGCAGGACCGCCGGCGCCGAGTCGAGGTACTCCGGCCGGTGGTGCTCGCCGATGCCGTAGGAGTCCAGGCCGACCTGGTCGGCCCGCTCGACCTCCTCGAGCAGGTGCCGCACGCGCTCCACCGGCGTCACGTCCCGGCCCGTCCCCGGGTCGGTGACGATCGAGACGAAGCTGTCGATGCCGATGTCCACGGGTCTCCTCGGAGCGTGCCGACCGGGCGGGGCTCGGCGCAGGAGCGCGCTACCCGCCGGCGGCAGGCAGGCTCAGGACGAGTCCTGCGTCGACCCGCCCAGGTCGGACTTCAGCTCCTGCATGACGGTGTTGGGGCCGTCGACCTCGCGTACGCCCCGCAGCGCCTCGACGAGCGCGTCGTCGGCGCCGTTCGACCGCGCCAGCTCGGCGAGCTGCTCGCCGTCCATCGGATACTCCGCGCCCTTGAGCGCCTTCTGCACCTCGGTCACCTGGAAGCCCATGTGCGGGCCGCTACCCCGGCCGCTCCCGGTCCATGCTCCCGGTCCGTGCTCTGGTCCTCACCCGACGGCTCGGCTCCGGCCGGCGCTCGCCTCCAGCACCCTCGTCCAGTCCCGGACGAACCGCTCGATGCCGAAGCGCTCCGCGGCCACGGCCCGCGCCCCGGCGGACAGCGCCGCGGCCTCGTCCCGGTCGGCGAGCAGGCGCCGCAGGTGCGGGACGAGCCGCTCCGGATCGGTCTCGACGTAGCCGTTGACGCCGTTGCGCACGGCGGTCGCCATCTCGGTGGTCGCCAGGCCGACGACGGGCAGGCCGAGCGCCATGGCCTCGCACACGGCCAGCCCCAGCGAGGTGTAGCGGATCGGGTTGAAGAACACGCGGTACGCCGGCAGCCGCCGGTGGAGCTGCGCCAGCGGGACGTCGCCCAGCCAGGTGGCGTGGCGGCCGCCGTCCATGCCGGCGAGGTCGACCGGGACCGAGGCGGCCACCCGCTCGAAGACGTCGGGCCCCAGCCGGCGTCCGCGGTTCCAGAGGTTGTTGACCACCGTGACCGCCCGGGGGGTGGCTCCCGTCCACTCCGGGGCGTCCGTGGGCACCTTCACCCCGTGGTCGACGACGGTCGACGGCGTGCGCCCGCTGTCCCACATCAGCGCGTTGAAGGCCGTGACGTGCACGAGCAGGGCGTCCGGGTCCTGGACGGGGTGCAGCGCCTCGTTGGGCCACCGCGGCGGCGGGTCGTGCTCCACGTGCACCCGCGGCAGGGCGCCGACGCGGTCGCCGAGCAGCTCGTGCCGGTCGTGCTCCCAGTTGGCCCGGGACTGGGTCAGGACGAGGTCGACGTCGAGCTCGCGCACCTGCTCGGCAGGCACCTCCACGACGTTGTCGCCCCAGGTGAAGGTCGGGCCGCGCCCGCCGTATCCGGCGCTGCGGTCCGGCCGCACCGGCAGCAGCCACGTGACGGGGACCGAGGTCAGGTAGTTGAGGTAGGACCCGTGGACGTGCCAGGTGAGCACGCGCAGGGGGCGGTCGGGGGACGGCACCCGGCGCCCGTGCCCGGTCGGGCTGAGCGGAAACGAGCGCGCTCCCCGCCCCTCCTAGAGTCGAGGCGGTGGAGGTCCTCGCCCTGCGTGCCCTCGGGCTGGGCGACCTGCTGACGGCGGTGCCGGCCCTGCGCGGGCTGCGCCGGGCCTTCCCGGACGCGCGCGTCCGGCTGGCCGCACCGGCGGTGCTGCGCGAGCTGGCGCTGCACACGCGCGCCGTCGACGAGGTCGTCGACGCCGCGCCCCTGGCGCCGCTGCCACAGTCGCTGCCGGCTCCCGACCTCGCGGTCAACCTGCACGGGCGGGGACCGCAGAGCACCCGGGTGCTGCGGGCCACCGCCCCCCGGCGGCTGCTCGCCCACGACGTCGAGGGCGGTCCGCGGTGGGACCCCGACGTGCACGAGGTCGCGCGCTGGTGCCGGCTGCTCGAGCACGGCGGCATCCCCGCCGACCCGGCCGACCTGCGACTCGACCCGGTGCCGGCCGCTGCTCCGGTCGCCGGAGCGGTCCTGGTGCACCCCGGTGCGGCCCAGCCCTCCCGCCACTGGCCCGTCGACAGGTGGGCGCAGGTCGTGCGGTGCCTGGCCGCCGACGGCCACGACGTGCGCGTGACCGGCGGTCCGGCCGAGCGCGAGCTGGCGACCCGGGTCGCCACCGCTGCGGGGCTGCCCTCCGGCCAGGTGCTCGCGGGCCGCACCGGGCTGCTGGAGCTCGCCGCCCTCGTCAGCCGGTCCCGGCTGCTGGTCAGCGTCGACACCGGTGTCGCGCACCTGGCGACCGCGTTCGGCACGCCGTCGGTGGTGCTGTTCGGCCCCACCGCGCCGGCCCTGTGGGGGCCGCCGCCCGACCGGCCGCAGCACCGCGTGCTGTGGGCCGGACGGACCGGCGACAACTTCGCCGCCGCTCCCGACCCGGGCCTGCTGGAGATCTCCGCCGAGCAGGTCGTCGACGCCGCCCGCACCGCACTCGCCGGCCCCAGGCCGACGGGGCGGTGACCGGGAGGGGCCGACCCGCCGCCGCCGAGGTCAGGCGGGGCGGCGCCCGGTCTCGGCGTCGAGGAGGTCCACGGCGTCGGCGACCACCTGGTCGACCGGCACGTCGGCCACGAACGACGGGTCGTGGCCGCACCGGCCGGCGACCTGGTCGGCCCCGCACACGGGGCACGCCGTGCGGAACGACACGGCGACCCGGTGGCGGGTGCGTCGCAGCGGCCCGAAGCTGATCAGGTTGCCGCAGGAGTAGACGCTCGCGGTGGCCGTGCCGACGGCCTCGGCCAGGTGCCGCGGCCCGGAGTCGTTGCCCACGAGCAGGGCGCACCGCGCCAGGACCCCCGTCATGGCGCTGAGGTCGAGGCGGTCCACCAGGTCGACCGGGACCACGCGCATCGCTGCGGCGATCTGCGCGGCACCGCGCACGTCGCCGTCCCCCCGCCCGACGAGCACGACCTGCGCGCCCCGGTCGGCCAGCGCGTCCGCGACGGCGGCGAAGCTCTCCGGCGGCCAGCGGCGTCGGGCGTCCGTCGCGCCGGGGTGGATCGCGACGAGCGGGCCCGCGGTCCCCGCGAGCAGGGCGTCCGCGGCGCGCCGGTCGGCCTCGACGACGGCCAGCCGGGGCTCGAGCGAGACCGGCGTCGCGCCGACCAGGGAGACGACCTCGAGGAAGCGGTGGACCTCGTGCTGGTGCAGCGTGTAGGGGACCACCCGGTCCAGCGGCGGCGCCCCCGGTGCGCGGCTGCCGACCGTCACCCGGGCGCCCAGCGCCTGGACGAAGGGGTTCGAGTTCCCGCCGCCGCCGTGCAGCTGGACGGCGAGGTCGTAGCCCTCCTGCGCCTGCGCAGCCAGGAAGGCGGCCACCTGCGGGCTGTCCCGCGCCGCGTCGGGCCCGTCCCGCACCCCGGGGCAGGGCGGGACGACGACGCAGCGGTCCCAGGGTCCGGGTCGGCCGTCGAGCAGGCCCGGGTGCCAGGGCGCGCCGAGGCAGGTGATCTCGGCGTCGGGATAGGCGGCGCGCAGCGCCTCCAGCGCCGGCAGGACCATCATGAAGTCGCCGATGCCGTTGGCCCGCAGCACGGCCATGCGACGGACCCCGGGCACGAGCGGTCCGGTCGGCTCTCGCAGGGCGTTCGCGGGCAGCGACACGGGCGTCCTCCTCGGTCGGTCCCCGGGTGTGTGCTGCGGCGCCGTTCCCGGGCCCGGCACGGGTCATGCGGCGCCCTGCGGGTCGGCGCCGCAGGACCGGCCCGGTGGCGGGCGTTGCCGGCCAGGCGCATCGTCCGGGGAGGGACGGGGCACTGCGGTCCCGTCCGGAGTCCCGCGAGCTCTGCTGGAGGTGGTGTGTCGGCTCTCCGCCCGGTCCTCGACGCGTTCTGCGACCTCGACGTGCTGGTCGTCGGCGACGTCCTGCTGGACGAGTACCTGACCGGCGCGGGCCGCGGCCTGTGCCGCGAGGCGCCGGTGCCGGTGGTCTCCGTCGACGGACGCCGCGCGCTGCCCGGCGGGGCCGGCAACGCCGCGGCCACCGTCGTCTCCCTCGGGGCGCGTCTGCGCCTTCTGTCGGTCGTCGGCGACGACCGCGACGGCGCCGCCGTGACCACCGCGCTGCGCGACTGCGGCGTCGACGTGGGCGACCTGGTCGTCGAGCCGGGTCGCCGCACGATCGCCAAGCGGCGCGTCGTCGCGGGGGAGCAGCTGGTGCTGCGCGTCGACGAGGGCGAGCCGGCGCCGCTCACGCCGGCCACCCGGGCGCGGGTGCTGCAGGCCCTGCCCGGGCTGGTACGGGCCGCCGACGTCGTGATCGTCAGCGACTACGGCTACGGGCTGCTCGACGACGAGGTGGTCGCCGCGCTGAGCGAGCTGCAGCGCAGCTGCCCGCGCGTGCTCGTCGTCGACGCCCGCGACGTCCTGCGCTACCGCGACGTCCCCGCCACCGCCGTCAAGCCGAACTACGACGAGGTCAGGCCCCTGCTGACGGCGCCGCCGGAGGCCGACGGCGACCGCGCCGCTGCGGTCGCGGCCGGCGCCGCTGCCCTGCACGACGCGCTGGCCGCGCAGGTGCTGGCGGTGACGCTCGACCGGGACGGCGCCGTCGTCTGCGAGCGGGGCAGCCCGCCGTACCGCACGTGGACCCGCCCCGTGCCGCACAGTCGCGCCTGCGGGGCGGGGGACGCGTTCACCACCACGCTGGGGCTCGCCCTCGCTGCCGGCGCCGGCACGCCCGCGGCGGCCGAGCTGGCGCAGGCGGCTGCGCAGGTCGTCACCGGCCGGGAGGTCCGGGCGACCTGCTCGCTCGACGACCTGCGCGAGCGCCTGGCCGAGACGTCGACGCGGCTCGAGAGCGCCGCCGCGCTGGCCGAGCGGGTGGCCTTCCACCGTCGGCAGGGCCGCCGCGTCGTGTTCACCAACGGGTGCTTCGACCTGCTCCACCGCGGTCACGTCGACCTGCTCAACCGCGCCAAGGCGCTGGGCGACGTCCTCGTCGTGGGCCTGAACAGCGACGAGAGCATCCGGAGCCTGAAGGGGACGGTCCGGCCGATCAACCGGCTCGAGGACCGCGCGCAGGTCCTGTCTGCTCTCAGCGCGGTCGACCACCTCGTGGCGTTCGACCAGACGACGGCGCAGGAGCTCGTCGACCTGCTGCGCCCGGACGTCTACGTCAAGGGGGGCGACTACACCGAGGAGATGGTGCCGGAGGCCCCGCACGTGGCCGCCTGCGGCGGTGAGGTCCTGATCCTGCCCTACCTCGAGGACCGCTCGGCGTCGGCGCTGCTGGCCCGCATCCGGCGCCAGCCGCCGGAGCCCAGCCCCGACGACGGGGTGCGGGTGGCGGCCGACCGGTGAGCGGCCTGCCGCTCGACGTCCTCGTCCCGACCTTCCGCCGCCCCGCGGCGCTCGCCGTCACCCTGACCAGCCTCACCGCGCAGACGCTGCCGCACTTCCGGGTCGTGGTGTCGGACCAGAGCGAGGACGAGGACAGCACGCGCGCCGGCGAGGTGCAGACCGCCGTCCGGCTGCTGCGCGCGCAGGGCCGTCCGGTCGAGCTGCACCGCCACCTGCCCCGCCGCGGGCTGGCCGAGCACCGCGACTTCCTGCTGGCGCAGGCGCGCGCGCCGTACGCGCTGTTCCTCGACGACGACGTGCTGTGCGAGCCGCCGCTGCTGGCCCGGCTGCTGCGCGTCCTGCGCGAGCAGGACTGCGGCTTCGCCGGCGCGCCGCTGGTGGGGCTGTCGCACCTCGATGACGTCCGCCCCTGGCAGCAGGCGATCGAGGTGTGGGACGGGCCGGTGCGGCCCGAGCGCGTCGCGCCCGACAGCCCGGCCTGGGCCCGCCACCACCTGCACAGCGCCGCCAACGCCGAGCACGTCGCGCGGCGGCTCGGGGCCTCCGACGAGCGCCCGGTCGTCTACAAGGTGGCGTGGGTCGGCGGGTGCGTCCTCTACGACGTCGCCAAGCTGCGTGACGTCGGCGGCTTCGGCTTCTGGCGGTCGCTGCCCGAGGCGCACTGCGGCGAGGACGTGCTGGCCCAGCTGCGGGTGATGGAGCGGTACGGCGGCTGCGGCGTCCTGCCCAGCGGGGCCTACCACCTCCAGCTGCCGACGACGGTCGAGGACCGCAGCTGCGACGCCCCGCGCCTCCTGCCGACCGCGATCGGTGCGGACGCCCGGTAGGGCAGCGGCCGTCAGGCCGTCGCGCGGTTGTCAGCGCCGCCGGGCACGCAGCACCTCGTCGTGGGCGAGCACGGTCCGTCCGGCGCGGGTCTCGTCGCGGGGGCGGGTCTCGGTGAGGACGACCTCCCACTGCTCGGGGTCGAGCAGCGCGGCGAGCCCGCCCGCGGTCAGCATCACCTCGGCGTGCCCGTCGCGCAGCCCGGGGACGTCGAGGTCGCGCGCGGAGTGGCCGGTCACCAGCAGCGTGCCGCCGGAGGCGGTGCAGCGGGCGAGCCGGCCGAGCAGCCGGGCCAGGTCGGCCGCAGGCAGGTGCAGGAACTGCGCGCTGACCAGGTCGTACGGCCCGCCGTCCGGCTCCTCCCGCAGCAGGTCGGCCTGCCGCCAGACGATGCGACGGCTGATGTCCGCTCCCCGGCGGGCGGCCTGCTCCGCCGCCCGGGACAGCGCGACGTCGGAGATGTCCAGCGCCGTCACGGACCAGCCGCGCTCGGCCAGCCACAGCGCGTCGGCGCCCTCGCCGCTGCCGAGCTCGAGCGCGCGTCCCGGCGGGAGGTCGGCCGCCTCCTCGACGAGCTGCCGGTTGACCCGGCCGCTCCACAGCGCCGGCGTCGAGCGGTAGCGCTCGTCCCAGAACGCGGCGGAGGTGTGGTCGGCGGTGGTGTGGTCGGCGTGCCCGTGCCCGTGGCTGTGGTCGTGGTCGTGCGCGCTCCGCGCGCGCTGGACGGCACGTCGGGTGTCCTCCTCGACCAGGTCGGCGTTGATCGCGGCGCCGGCCGTCAGACCCGCGGCCGCCGAGGTCAGGACCTGCGCGCGCACGTCGGTGACGTTGCCGGCGACCCACACGCCGGGGACGGCGGTGGCTCCGGAGGAGTCGGCGGCCACAGCGCTGCCGATGACGTGCCCCTCCACCACGAGGTCGACCGCCGGCAGGCCGAGCGCGGTCAGCAGCGCGCTGCGGGCGGTGAAGCGCGGAGCGACGACGAGGGCGTCCAGGGCGACGGCACGTCCGTCGGCGAGCCGGACCCCGCGCAGGCGGTCGTCGACGACCTCGACACCGATCACCTCGCCGGTCACGACGGGGATGCCGCGGGCGGCGAGCTGCTCGGCCTGCTCGGGGCTCGGTGCGGCCGCCGTGTGCAGCAGCAGCGTCACCGCCTCGCTCCACTGACGGAACAGCAGCGCCTGGTGCACCGCCATCGGGCCGGTGGCGAGCACGCCGAGCGCCTGGTCGCGGACCTCCCAGCCGTGGCAGTAGGGGCAGTGCAGGACGTCCCGGCCCCACCTGTCGGCGACTCCGGGGACCTCGGGCAGCTCGTCGACGAGTCCGGTCGTCACGAGCAGCCGGCGTGAGCGCACGCCGGACCCGTCGCCGAGGCGGACGACGAACCCGTCGGGGACCGGCTCGGCGCCGACGACGGTCCCCGCGACCAGCTCCGCGCCGTACGCCTCGACCTCGGCGCGGCCGAGGGCGAGCAGCTCGGCCGGTGGCGTGCCCTCGCGCCCCAGGTAGTTGTGCACGCGGTCCGCCGCGGCGTTGCGCGGCTCGCCCGCGTCGACCACCAGCACGCGCCGCCGGGCCCGCGCCAGCGCCAGCGCTCCGCTCAGCCCGGCAGGGCCCCCGCCCACCACGACGACGTCGTACGTCCTGTCCTCGGTCATCCTGACCACCTCCACGTCGAGCGTCGGTGCGGATGTGCCGGAACGCCAAGCTCCGTTGCCGGAGTGGCAAACTGCGGCGGTGGCGGACGAGCTGGGCGAGGTCCTGACGGCGGTCGGCCCGCGCCTGCGTGCGCTGCGGCAGGAGCGGGGGCTGACCCTGGCCGAGCTGTCGACGGCGACCGGCATCTCGACGAGCACGCTGTCCCGCCTGGAGTCAGGCGGCCGCCGGCCGACCCTCGAGCTGCTGCTGCCGCTGGCACGCGCCCACCGGGTGCCGCTCGACGAGCTCGTCGGAGCCCCGGCGACCGGCGATCCCCGGGTGCACCCGAGGCCGATCCGGCGCCACGGCGCGACGATCCTCCCGCTGAGCCGGCAGGCCGGCGGGCTGCAGGCGTTCAAGCACGTGCTGCCGCCGGCCCGCGGGCACCCGGTGCCCGATCCGCAGGTCCACGAGGGCTACGAGTGGCTCTACGTGCTGTCCGGCCGGCTGCGGCTGGTCCTCGGTGAGCACGACCTGGTGCTCGTGGCCGGAGAGGCGGCGGAGTTCGACACGCGGGTCCCGCACTGGTTCGGCAACGACGGCGCGGAGGCGCTGGAGTTCCTCTCGCTGTTCGGCAGCCAGGGCGAGCGGATGCACGTCAGGGCGCGGCCGAGCACGGGCTGAGCCGCCGTCAGTCCTGCGCGGTCCACGTGATGGCGGGTGGCCGCACCTGCGCGCAGATCGGCAGACCGCAGCCGTCGGTGAGGGCGAGCCGCCCGACCACGGTCTGCGCCACCACGAGACCGCCCAGCTCGCCGAGCATCAGCTTGGCCCGGCGGAACATGGCGAAGCCGTCAGAGCTCACCTCGCCCCAGGTCAGGTAGAGGAAGCGGTCGCCACGCCGGCCGTGCACGGCCGGCCCCCGCAGATCGGTGCCGCCGTCCACGTCGAGGGCGCGCACCTCGGTCGTCCAGGTGGCGGATGGTGCGTCGCCCGGGACCAGGCCCTGTGGCTCGCGCCCGACCTGCAGTGCGACGTGCACCCCGTCGTACGCCCCGCAGCGGAGCCCCGGCAGCGTGTGGCCCTGGACGACGAGGTGCACGACGGGCTCAACCGCCGTCGGTGTGCGACAGGTCGACGTCGGCGTCGGTCAGCGGGACGCCGAGCTGGTCGGCGGCCGACTGCAGCACCTCCTGCACGGCGAGCGTGTCGGCCAGCGGCATGGTCGCGCTCTCCGCGAGCCCCTGCTGCAGGCAGGTGGTGACCTCGGCCAGCTCGTGGGCGTAGCCGGCCCCCGCCTGCGGTCGGGTGATCGTCTCGGGGTCGCGGCCGGCTCGGTGCAGGACGATCGTCTGCGGGTGGTGGAACCGCGGCAGGACGTCGATCCACCCCTCGGTGCCGTGCACGCGGGCCTGCCCGGGCAGGGCGTTGCGCAGGGAGGTCAGCAGCGTGGCGGACCGCCCGTCGGCGTAGCCGAGCAGCAGCGCGGCCTCCGCGTCGACGCCCGTGGGGAAGCGGGAGCCGGTCGCGACGACGGTGTCCGGGGTGCCCAGCACCATCTGCGCGAAGGACACGACGTAGACCCCGAGGTCGAGCAGCGCACCCCCGCCCAGCTCCAGGGCGAACAGCCGGTCGTCGGGGACGAACTCCCGCTGCACGCCCAGGTCGGCCTGCACCGAGCGGACCTCGCCGATCGCCCCGTCGGCGATGAGCTCCTGCATCGTCACGACCGCCGGCTGGAAGCGCGTCCACATCGCCTCCATGACGAAGATGCCGGTGGAGCGGGCGAGCGCCACGACCTCGGCGGCGCCGGCGGCGGTCGCGGTGAAGGACTTCTCGACGAGCAGCGCCTTGCCGGCGCGCAGAGCGGCCAGCGCGATGGCGGCGTGCTGGGCGTGCGGCGTCGCGACGTACAGGACGTCGACCTCGGGGTCGGCCAGGACCTCGACGTACGAGCCGTACGCCCGCTCGATGCCGTGCCGGGCCGCGAAGTCCTGCGCGCGCTGCTCGGAGCGGGAGGCCACGGCGACCGCTCGGGCGCCGTCGACGACCGCGAAGTCCTCGACGACCTTCTCGGCGATCCTGCCCGGACCGACCACACCCCACCGGATCTCTGCGCTCATCGGCCCGACCGTAGCGGGGCGTCAGGACGCGGCGGACCCCGCGTGCCCCGAGGCAGCCCTGTCGGCCACCCCGGTGTGCAGCACGACGCGCGTGGCCTGCTGCCGGGACAGGACCACGTCAGGGTCGTGACCGCCGGCGGCGACCCAGCGCAGGTAGCGCTGCTCGTGCCGCGCCGTGCGGCGCCGGCTGAGGCGGCGCCCCCGACGCTGCTGTCCGTCGCGGGCCTGCGCCGGGCTGGCGTCGAGGCGGACGACCTGCAGCCGTCGGCCGGACAGGTGGGCGGCCGTGCGCAGCACCCCCCGCCGGAGGGGGCTGGTGAAGGGGTCGGTGGTGAGCACCCGCGGGTGGGCGGACCACAGCGCGGCCACCACCCGGACCAGGTGGGCGGTGTGCACCAGCGGACGGAGCACCCGGTAGGGGAGGGGCAGGCCGGTCAGGCGCCCGGCGACGTCCTCAGCGTCGAGGGCGTGCACGCCGTCGTACCGGCTCAGGCGGCGCAGCAGCGTGGTCTTGCCGGCGCCCGGCAGTCCGGCCACCACGACCAGGCTGCCGGCAGCGAGGTCGAGGCGTACGGGCGTCGGGGGCACGGCCGGGCGGGTGGGGGCAGTTGCGGTCGAGGCCGCACGGGTCGGGGCCGTCATGTCGTCCTCCTCAGCGACGGCTCCCAACGTCGCCGGGCAGGCTCGGGCGGGGCTGTGGGTGACCTGTCAGTCGGCTGCGAGGTGGGGCGTCGGGTGCGGCGACGTCGGTCGAGCGGCGGGGCCGGCGGCGCGGCGGCGGGGTGGGGGTCGACCGATGGCGGGAGGCGGTCAGGTGCGACGTCGCCCGTACGCCGTCGTGGCCGCCGTACGGGCGACGGGCGCCTGCGTCGGCTTGCTTCGACCACCTCCTCCTGCCCCGAGGGGTGCCGCTAACAGCTCGATCGACCCGTCGCCGATCGACCTGTTGGCGGCCGGTCGATCGGCTTGCAGGTCGGCTTCCCCATACCCGTCGCCTCGACGGATTGGCTGTGTCCACAACCGTTCTCGGCCTGCGGTTCTGTCGGTGGTGGGTTCTAGGTTGGGTGTGTGGCGGTCGGTCAGGCAGCGTTGCGGGGGGCGTCGTTCGACGTCGCTGCGTTGGATGCTGTGGAGACGCGTTTGGAGGTGTTGGGTGATGCGCGCAGCCGGGCGCATGCGCGCTTGTTGCGTGAGGTGCTGGTGCTGCACCGGATGCATGTGGGGATCGGCTGCGGGTTGAGCACGGTGCCGCAGGTGGCGTTGCTGGTGCAGGTGTCGCAGCACCGGGCGCACGGCCTGCTGGCTGAGGCGTTGCTGCTGCACGGTCTGCCGGAGGGGCTGGATGCGGTGGAGTGCGGGTTGCTGACGGTGGAGCAGAGCGCGGTGCTGAGCCGGGTGCTGGGCGGGCTGGAGGTGGCGGTACAGCTGCGGGTGTGGCAGCGGGCG
>CADCUB010000054.1 GCA_902805775.1 uncultured Frankineae bacterium
CAGGACGTGCTCGCCGGCGAGCGCCCGGACCACGGCGAGCCAGGCCACGTCGAGGCGCGCGGGCGGCTCGGCGACGCGACGGCCGCGCACCCGCCAGGGCTGCTCCACCCGCACGACCTGCAGCCCGACGGCGAGCCCGGCGGCGCGGGCGGCGCGCAGGTCGGGCGCCTCGACGCCTCCGCCGGCGCCGTGCCCGAGGACCAGGCACCCGCGCCTCCCTGGTCCCTCGACCAGCGCCCGGGCCGGACCGACGGGGGTGGCGAACTCGCGCTCGACTGGCCGGTCCACCGGGGACACGGTAGGCATCGACGGGTGCGCACCCCTGACCCGGTGGCGGTGGACTCGTTGCTGCGGCGGCCGGCGCCTCGTCCCGTGCCTGCCGCCGACTCGCCGTACTGGCTGTTCTACCGCGAGGTGGCGCGCGTGCAGCTGGCCGGCTGGCTGCCGTCGCAGCCGGCGCGGGTGCTCGACCTGTCCGGACCCGGCGGCTACGCCGACGAGCTGGTCGCCGGCGGCCACGAGGTCCTCCTGGTCCGCAGCGACCCCTCCGACGTGCTCGTCGACGCGCCCGGGCCGGGTCGCGTCCTGCCCGTCCTGGCCGACACCCGCTCGCTCACCTGGCTGGCCGACCGCAGCGTCGACCTCGTCCTGGCCGAGTCACGGATGCTGTCGACCTGCCTCGCGGCCGAGGTCACCGCGGAGCACCTGGCCCGCGTCCTGCGGTCCGGCGGCCGGCTGCTGCTGGCGGTCGAGTCGCTCAGCCTGGGGCTGGCCCGGCTGGCCGACCAGGGCCGCTGGGCGGAGCTGGCCGACGTGCCGGCCGCCGACGTGGTCCTCGTGCCGGACGACGACGGGTCGATCACGCGCTGCTTCTGGCCGGAGGAGCTGGTCGCGCTGCTCACCGACGTCGGCCTGGAGGTCGACTGGGTGCGCCCGCGCTCGGTCCTGACGCCGGCCACGGTCGAGCGGGCGCTCGACCAGGGCGGCCGGGCGGCGCTGCGCACCCTGGTCGAGACCGAGGTCGCCCTCGCCGAGGAGCGCCAGGGCGAGGCGACCGGCCTGCACCTGCTCGCCAGCGCCCGCCGGCCCTGACGCCGCCGGCCCTGACACCGCCGGCCCTGACCCCGGGCGGCTGTCAGCCCCCGGCCGCCTCGAACTTCTCCTGGTCGGCCACGCACCGCGCGGCCTCCGGGCGCACCTCGAGCCGCGCGTCGGGGATCTGCTGCCCGCAGTCGACGCAGGTGCCGTACGTCCCGGCGTCCAGGCGCGCCAGGGCCTCGACGACCTGCGCCCGCTGCTCGGCGGAGTTCTCGAGCAGGGCGTTCTGGTTGTCCGCATCGGTGAACTCGCCGGCGACGTCGCCGGGGTGCTGGTCGACGTGGCTGATCTCGGTGCCGGTCCCGGCCCCTTCGGCCTCGAGGATCGCCGACGAGCTGTCGATCTCGCGGAGCATCTGCTCGAGCTGCTGACGGGCGT
Organism: uncultured Frankineae bacterium; assembly: GCA_902805775.1. GTDB lineage: Bacteria > Actinomycetota > Actinomycetes > Mycobacteriales > SCTD01 > SCTD01. The sequence goes on from CADCUB010000054.1 coordinate 1,477, forward strand.
CCTGCGTGTCCACGGTGGTGCTCCTGTTCTCGGCTGTGCGCCGTCGTCGGCTGTCGTCGGCGGGGGCGCGGGCTCGCGCGTCGTGCTGAGCCGCCCTACCCGGTACGGCTGCCGCTGCACGTGCCCGCGTCAGCCGCCGGGGCGGGCCCGCGTCAGAACAGCGTCGGGCCCTCGTCCGGCGCCGACCGCAGCGGCGCCACGAGCTCGGGGCCGTTGCTGCGCACGTTGCCGACCGCGGGCGAGACCGGCCAGGCGTCGAGCACGCCGGGGGTCGCCGGCACCAGCAGGTCGCTGCCCGGGTCCTCGACCGCCGGGTCGAGCCAGCGCCCCCAGGAGGCGCGGGGGACGAGCAGCGGGGTGCGGTCGTGGATGTGGCCCAGCTCGTCGGCCGCGTCGGTCGTGACGACCGTGCAGGTCCACAGCCGCTCGCCCTCCGAGGGGGACCACACCTCGTACAGCCCGGCCATGGCGAGCGGCCCGCCGTCGCGGGAGGTGAGGAACCAGGGCTGCTTGGCGCTGCCCTCGCGCTGCCACTCGTAGTAGCCGTCGGCCGGGACGAGGCACCGGCGCCGGGCGTACGCAGCGCGGAAGGCCGGCTTGCTGGTCAGCGTCTCGGAGCGGGCGTTGATCATGCGGGCGGCGCCCCGGGCGTCCTTGCTCCACGACGGGACGAGCCCCCAGCGCAGGACCCGGAGCGCACGCCGTCCGGAGCGCTCGAGCACCGCGTAGACCGGGTCGGTCGGCGCGACGTTCCAGGACGGCGGCAGGACCTCGTCGGGCGGCTCCTCGACCTCGAAGGCGTCGACGAGGTCGCGGGCGTCCCGGCTGGAGGCGTAGCGTCCGCACACGCCGCAAGTCTGCACCGGCGCCTGCCGGTCCCCTGCCCGTCCCGCCGCCGTCCCCGCTGCCGAGGAGCACGTCCGCCATCGCCCGTCCCGCCGACCCCTGGCCCGCTCCGCGGGCAGCCGGTCCCCTGCACGCCGTGGTGCCGCTGCCCGGCAGCAAGAGCGTCACCAACCGGGCGCTCGTGCTCGCGGCCCTCGCCGACGGGCGGTCGGTCGTGCGCCGGCCGCTGCGCTCGCGCGACACCGAGCTCATGGCGGCGGCCCTGACCGGGCTCGGGGTCGACGTGACCACCACCGAGGACGGCGACTGGGTCGTCGAGGGCGTGCCGGGCCCGCTGCAGCCGCGCGTCGAGCAGGTCGACGTCGGCAACGCCGGCACGGTCGCCCGCTTCCTGCCGCCCGTCGCCACGCTCGCCACGGGCGCCGTCCGCTTCGACGGCGACCCGCGCGTGCGCGAGCGGCCCCTCGGGCCGCTGCTCATCGCCCTGCGCGCGCTGGGCGCCGACCTCGACGGCGTGACGGGGCTGCCGGTGACGGTGCGGGGTGCCGGAGCGCTCCCGGGCGGTGAGGTCGTGCTCGACGCCTCGCAGTCGTCGCAGTTCGTCAGCGGCCTGCTGCTCACCGCGCCGCGCTGCGAGCGCGGGGTGGAGGTGCGCCACGCCGGCGGTCCGCTGCCCAGCGCGCCGCACATCGCCATGACCGTCGAGGCGCTGCGCGGCGCGGGCGCCGTCGTCGACCACACCGAGCCCGGCCGGTGGAGCGTCGCACCGGGTCGGCTGGCGCCGCGGGACGCCGTCGTCGAGCCCGACCTGTCGACCGCCGCCGCCTACCTGGCCGCCCCGCTCGTGGCGGGCGGCTCGGTCACCGTGCCGGGCTGGCCGCGCGGCACGGTGCAGCCCGGTGCGGTCCTGCCCGACCTGCTCGAGGCGATGGGCGCCCGGGTCGAGCGCGCCGACGACGCGGTGACCGTGCACGCCGGCGACGGGCTGCACGGCCTGCAGGCCGACCTGCGCGACGCCCCCGAGCTCACGCTCGTGCTGACGGCGCTCGCGGCGCTGGCCGACTCCCCGAGCCGCTTCACGGGCGTGGCGCACGTCCGGCTGCAGGAGACCGACCGGCTCGCCGCCCTCGCCGGCGAGCTCAACGCGCTCGGCGGTGACGTGCGGGAGCTGCCCGACGGCCTGGAGGTGCGGCCGCGGCCGCTGCGCGGGGGTGTCATGGGCACCTACGACGACCACCGGATCGCGATGGCCTGGGCCGTGCTCGGTCTGGGCGTCGACGGGGTCGAGGTCCGCGACGTCGCGACCACCCGCAAGACCGTTCCCGACTTCGTCGGGTCCTGGGAGCGCATGCTGGCGTGAGGGCCCCCCACGCGAGCCGGGTCCGATGAGCCCGCGCGAGCTCGACGAGGACGACGTCCGGGTGCGGCCCGGGCGCGGCTCGCGTCCCCGCACCCGGACCCGCCCCGCGCACGAGGAGGCGGCTCCGGCGGTGGTCGTCAGCGTCGACCGCGGCCGCTACCGGCTCGGGACCGACACCGGCACGGTCCTGTCGGCCGTACGGGCGCGCGAGCTCGGGCGGCGCGCCGTCGTGGTCGGCGACCGGGTCGCGGTCGTCGGCGACGTGGGCGGCGGGCCGGACGCCCTCGGCCGCATCGTCCGGGTCGAGCCGCGCACCTCCCTGCTGCGCCGCACGCCCGACGACAGCGACCCGGTCGAGCGGCCCGTCGTCGCCAACGCCGAGGTCCTCGTCGTCGTCACCGCCCTGGCCGATCCCGTGCCGCGCCCCCGGCTGGTCGACCGCTGCCTGGTCGCCGCCTACGACGGCGGGCTGGTCCCCGTGCTCTGCCTGACCAAGGACGACCTCGCGCCGCCCGGGCAGATGCGGGCGCTGTACGAGCCGCTCGGCGTCGAGGTGGTCGTCACCGGACCGGCAGCCGACGACCCGGGCGTGGAGGTGCTGCGGCAGCGGCTGACCGGCCGCACCAGCGTGCTGTTCGGCCAGTCCGGCGTCGGCAAGAGCACCCTGGTCAACCGGCTCGTGCCCGACGCCTACCGGGCCGTCGGCGAGGTGACGGGCGTGGGCAAGGGCCGCCACACCTCGTCCTCCGCCGTGGCGCTGCCGCTGCCCGGCGGGGGGACGGTCATCGACACCCCCGGGGTGCGCTCGTTCGGGCTGGGCGCGGTCACGCCGCAGGGCGTGCTGGCCGCCTTCCCCGACCTCGCGCAGGCGGCGGCCGCCTGCCCTCCGGGCTGCGACCACCTGGAAGGCACCCCGGGCTGCGCGCTCGACGCCGAGGTCGGGGCGGGACGGGCCACCGCCGCCCGCCTGGACTCCCTGCGCAGGCTGCTGCTCGCCCTGTCGTCGCAGGACGACTGAGCCCGGTCCGGCGGTGGAGCGCCGGCTCAGGCCTGCGCGCCGGGCACGTGCTCGTGCCCCGCCGGGCGCACGACCACGACCCGGTCGGTGCGGCGCAGCTTGAGGTTCTGCTCCGAGTGGAACATCTGCGTCCGGCCGTCGCGGATGATCGCCACGACGAGGTCGCTGCAGGCCCGCGGCGGCAGGCCGACCTCCTCGCGCAGCACGTCGCGCTCGGCCAGCTCGAGGCCCTGCCCGGGCACGAGCAGGTCCTCGAAGATCGCGCCCGTGGACGGACTGGACGCGGCGACGCCGAGCAGCCGGCCGGCGGCCTCGGACGACACCACCACGTTGTTGGCGCCGCCGTCGCGCAGCAGCGGGGCGTTCTCGGCCTCCCGCACCGCGGCGACGACGTAGGCGGTCGGGTTGTGGCGCCGTACGGTCAGGGTCACCAGCACCGCCGCGTCGTCGCGGGGCACCGAGACGATCACCCGCACGGCGTGCTCCACCTCCGCCCGGCGCAGCACGTCGGCGCGCGTCCCGTCGCCCTGGATCGCCGCCAGCCCGTCGTCGCTGGCCTCGGCGATGTGCTCGGGGTCGTTGTCGACGACGACGATGCCGGACGGGTCCGTGCCGTCGTCGAGCAGCGCGCGCACCGCGCTGCGTCCCTTGGTGCCGTAGCCGACGACGACCGTGTGCTCGCGCAAGGAGGACCTCCACCGGCTCTGCCGGAGCTGTTCGCGGGTGCGCTGGGTGAGCACCTCGAGGGTCGTGCCGACCAGGATGATCAGGAAGGCGATCCGCAGGGGGGTGATCACGAGGACGTTGACCAGCCGCGCCCGGTCCGACAGGGGCGTGATGTCGCCGTAGCCGGTCGTCGAGAGCGTGACCGTCGCGTAGTAGAAGGCGTCGAGCAGTCCGACACCTCGCTGCTCGCCGTCCCGGTAGCCGTCGCCGTCGAGCCACACGAGCAGCGCGACGGCCGTCAGGACCGTGAGCGCGATCAGGACGCGCTGCAGGACGGCCCGGACCGGGCCGACGACCGGTGCGGGCAGGACGATGGTGGCGCTGGCCCGCCGGGTGTCCCGGGCCTGCACCCTGCGCTCACGGCGGCTGACGCGCGGCGGCGCGGGCCGTCCGGTGTCGGACGTCACCCGCACGAGCGTAGGCCCGGCGCGGCGGCGCAGCGGCGAGGATGTCCCGGTGGACCGCGCCGAGTGGATGGACCTGCTGGGGATCGGCGACCACGAGGTCCCGCGCCTGCTCGTCGTGGAGCCGACCTGGTGGCGCCGCCGGGCGCTCGAGAGCCGGCTCCGCGACTTCTCGTCGGTGCGCGAGCTCGGGATGCCCGAGCTGTGGCTGGGCTGGCACGGCAGCGTCCCGGTGGCCTTCACGACGGCGTACGGCGCCTCGCGCGTGGTCGAGCCCGTCCACGCGCTCGGCAGCTGCGGGACACCGGTCGTGGTGCAGGTCGGCCCGTGCTCCGCGCTGCAGCCCCACGTGCGGCGGGGCGACGTCGTCGTCCCCGAGCGGGCCGCCATCGGCGAGGGCGTGTCCGCCTACTACGGCGGCGCCGACGTCGCGCACGCGAACCTGGGCCGGGTCACCCGGGCGGTCTCGCTGCTGGCCGGGCACGGTCTGCACACCCACCGCGGAGCGGTCGTGACCGCCGGCGCGAGGCTGTCGCAGCCCGCGGAGCTCAGGGAGCACTGGGCGGCGCAGGGCCACCTGGCCGTGGACCTGACCTGCTCGGCGGTCTTCAGCGTGGCCGCGGCGTTCAGCATGCGCGCGGCGGCCGTGCTGTGGTGCGCGTCGGAGCGCACCTCGCGGCCCTGGTCGCTGTCGCTGCGCGAGGACCCGCCGCCGCCGCAGGAGGACCTCACCCGCACCGTCTTCGACGTCGCCCTCGCCCTGGCCTGAGCGGGCCGCCGGCCGGGGTGTCGCGGTGGTGCCGATCGGGGTCTGCGCTCCACCCGCTCGTGGCGCCCGCCGGCGGACCTGCCGGCCGGCGAGGCGCGCTCGTCCGCGCCGTGCGCCTCCCGCTCAGGCGCCGGTGTCGCGCCAGAGCTGCAGCAGCGCCTCGCGCACCGGCGGTGTCTGCGCCTGCACCAGGTAGAAGACCGCCTCCCGGACCAGCCGCTGCGGAGCCGCGTCGAGCGCCATCGCGGCGCCGCCGGTCGCGGCCACGAGCGCCGTCGCGGTCCGCAGGGCGAGCTCGGTCGCGCTGGCGCGCACGGCCAGCCGGTCCTCGACGCGCTCGTGCGCCGGCACCTCGTCGACCAGCGTGTCGGCGACACGGCGCAGCCGCTGCCCCTCCGAGGCCAGGGCGTGCGCGAGCGCGGCGGCGGTGCCGTCGTCCTGGGCCGAGGCCGTCTCGGCCAGCCGCCGGGCGCACTCGCGCTGCAGGCCGAACACGTGCGGGCCGGCGTTGGCGGTGCGCAGGGCGTCCGCCGCGCGCCAGTCGGCTCCTCCGGTCACCTCCGCGACGTCGGCGTCCGGGACGTGCAGGCCGTCGAGGTCGAGGGTGACCGTGCGCGTGGCCGACATCGCGGCCAGCGCCAGGGGCGGTGAGGCGGTCAGCCCGTCGCCCTCCCGCGCATCGATGAGCGAGAAGACGACCTCGTCGTCGTCGCTGCGCCCGGCCAGCAGCACGACGTCGACGAGCCCCCAGCCGGTGGTCCAGGCGACGTGACCGTCCAGGCGCCAGCCGCCGGGCACCCGGGTGGCCCGCACCGCGGGCGGTCCCGGCCGCCGCAGGTGCGAGAAGGCGACACCCGCCAGCAGCTCCCCGGTGCACAGCGCCGCGAGCCGGCGCTCGCGCAGCGACGCGTTCGCCGACCCCGCCACGGTCATGAGCGGCATCGTGTGCTGGGTCGCGACGAACCAGGTCGCCCCGCAGGCACCGGCCATCACGGCGTTGACCTCCCGGACGACCTGCGGTGACGCCTGCGCCCCGCCGTACGCCCGCGGGCCGGTCAGGCCCAGCAGGCCCTGCGCGGCCCAGGCGTCCAGCGACGCGCGCGGCACCGTCGTACGGTCGACCCGCTCGGCGGAGGGGCGCAGCAGCTCGTCGGCGAGCCGGCGGGCGCGGGCGACGTGGTCGCCGGGGACCGGGGTCGTGGACACGAGGGCCGAACCTACTGGGCGCTCGCGCGTGGAGCCCCGAATAGAGTTCGCCGCGTGACGACCTCCTCCGACCTCGCGCAGCGGTTGCTGGAGCTGACGGCCGAGCAGCTGTCGGTCGCGCCGGCCCAGCTGGTGCGCGACGCGGGCCTGGTCACCGACCTCGGGCTCGACAGCCTGGCTGCGATCGAGTGGGGGATGGCCATCGAGGACGCGTTCGGCCTGTCCCTGCCCGAGGACGCCCTGGAGCGGGTGAGCACCTACGGCGAGGTCGAGGAGCTCGTGCACCGGCTCGCGCGCGCGCAGGGCTGAGGTGCGCAGCAGACCGGCCGCGCGTCGGGTCGTGGTCACCGGGATCGGCGTCGTCTCCCCCGCCGGCACCGGCCCGCAGGCCTTCTGGCAGGGACTGCGGACCGCACCGCAGGACAGCCGCGAGCGCCGTGCCGACGACTTCGACCCGTCGGCGTGGTTCACGGGTGCGCAGGCCCGCCGGCTGGACCGCTTCACCCAGCTCGCCGTCGCCGCCGCGCAGATGGCCCTGGACGACCGGGGCGACGTGGCCGGGGACGACCCCGGTCGCGCGGGGGTCCACCTCGGCACCGGGATCGGCGGGGTGAGCACCCTCGAGGCGCAGGTCGCCGTGCTCGCCGAGCGCGGCCCTGGCCGTGTCTCGCCGTTCACCATCCCGATGGTCATGCCCAACGCCGGCGCGGCGGCCCTGTCGCTGCGCTCCGGCTTCACCGGACCGTCGGAGACGATCACCACCGCCTGCGCGGCGGGCACCCACTCCCTGGCCGCCGGAGCGCGTCTGGTGGCCGACGACGTGTGCGACGTGGTGCTGGCGGGCGGCGCGGAGTCGCTGATGACACCGACGACGCTCGCGGCGTTCTCCGTCATGCGGGCGCTGTCGCCCTCGGGCCGCAGCCGGCCGTTCGACGCCGCCCGGGACGGCTTCTGCATCGCGGAGGGCGCCGCGGTGCTGGTGCTGGAGGAGCGCGAGCGGGCCCGCGCGCGCGGAGCCCGCGTCTACGGCGAGGTCCTCGGCGCGGCGTCGACCTGCGACGCCCACCACGTGACGGCGCCCGTGCCGGGCGGCGCCGGAGCGATCGCCTGCATGCGCCGCGCGCTCGAGGACGCCGAGCTCACGCCGGCCGACGTCCGCGCCGTCAACGCCCACGGCACGTCGACGCCGCTCAACGACGCGGCCGAGGGCGCGGCGGTGACGGCCGTCTTCGGTCCGCGCGCCGTCCCCGTCTGCGGCATCAAGGGCGTGACGGGGCACAGCCTCGGCGCCTCCGGCGCCCTGGAGGCGGTCAGCGTGCTGCTGTCGTTCCTCCACCGGGAGCTCCCCCCGACCCTCGGCACCACCGACGTCGACCCCGCGCTCGAGCTCGACGTCGTCCTCGAGCCGCGGGCGTGGGAGCCGGGACCCACGCTGAGCAACAGCTTCGGCTTCGGCGGTCACAACGGGTCGCTCGTCCTGGGGCCGGCATGAGCCTGGAGCAGGACCTCGCGCTGGCCCACGAGCTGGCCGACGCGGCCGACGCCATCACCCTGCAGCGCTTCGGCGCTCTGGACCTGGTGGTCGAGAGCAAGCCCGACCTGACCCCGGTCAGCGACGCCGACACGGCCGTCGAACGGGCGGTGCGCCGGCTGCTCGCCTCCCGCCGGCCCGGTGACGCCGTGCTCGGCGAGGAGGACGGCGAGACCGGCACCGGCCCCCGGCGGTGGGTGGTCGACCCCGTCGACGGGACCAAGAACTTCGTGCGCGGCGTGCCCGTCTGGGCCACGCTCGTCGCGCTGCAGGAGGACGGGGTCGTGACCGCCGGGGTGGTCAGCGCTCCCGCCCTCGGGCGGCGGTGGTGGGCGGCGCGCGGTACGGGCGCCCACACCGGCGGTGCGCTCGCCCGCAGCCGGCAGCTGCGCGTCAGCGCGGTCGGCGAGCTGGCCGACGCGTCCGTGGCGTACTCCTCGCTCACCGGCTGGGAGGAGCAGGGACGGCTGCCGGGCCTGCTGCAGGTCTCGCGCGGGGTGTGGCGCACGCGTGCGTACGGCGACTTCTGGTCGCACGTGCTCGTCGCCGAGGGCGCCGTCGACGCGTCCTTCGAGCCGGAGGTCTCGCTGTGGGACCTCGCCCCGCTGCAGGTCGTCGTGGAGGAGGCCGGCGGCCGCTTCACCGACCTCGCGGGGGTGGCCCGCCCTGACGGCGGCAGCGCGGTCTGCAGCAACGGACGCCTCCACGAAGCGCTGCTGGCAGCCCTCGCGCCGGGTCCTGCGGGCGACTAGCCGGAACGGCGGGCGACGCTCAGCCGCGAGACGGGTGTGCCGTCGGCGGCGGGCCGGCGCTCGGAGAAGATCCACAGGACGTCGGCGCGCAGGGTGTCGAGGTCGCGGCGCAGGGCGGCGACCTCCGCCCGGGAAGCGGTGAGCTCCTCCTCCAGGCGCGCCGTGCGGCGCTCGGCCGCCGCGTCGACGGCGGTCAGGTCCTCGCCGGCGGCGTGCAGGCCCAGGACCTCGGCCTGCAGGCCGGTCAGCTCGTCGGACAGCCGCAGCAGGGAGCGGGCGTGCACCTCCCGCCAGCGCGGCGCCGGGGCGCCCGACGGCTGTCCGCCGCCGAGCCAGCGTGACCGCCGCGCGTGCCGCCCTCGTGCCATGGGGGCAGGCTAGGGACGGCGGGCCCGTCCGGCCGTGCGCCACGCCGCACTACCGTCGAGCCGGTGACCCGCAGCCGACGCCTGACCGGGGTCGTCCTGGCGGTGGTCAGCGCGGCCAGCTTCGGCGTGATGCCGGTGCTCGGCAAGGTCGTGTACGACGACGGCGCCGAGCCCGTCGGCGTGCTCGCGGTCCGGTTCGCGATCGCCGCCGCAGCGCTGCTGCTGCTCGCTCGCGCGGCCGGTCAGCCGCTGCCCCGGGACCGGCGCCTGGTCGTGCTCGCCCTGCTCGGCGGAGTCGGCTACGTCGGTCAGGGCCTGTTCTACTTCTCGGCCCTCGAGCGCATCTCGGCGGGCCTGACGGCGCTGCTGCTGTACGTCTTCCCGGCGCTGGTCGTGCTGCTGTCGGCCGTGCTGCTGCGCGAGCGCCCCCGGCCGCGGGTCGTGGCCTGCGTGGTGGTGGCCCTGGCCGGCACGGCGCTGACGATCGGCCCGGTGGAGGGCGGGCAGGGCGGCGGCGTGGCACTCGGCCTGGGCGCAGCCCTCGTCTACGCGGTCTACATCGTCGCGGGCAGCCGCGTGCGCGGCGTGGGGCCGCTCGCCACGGCGGCGACCGTCATGCTCGCCGCCGCCGCGTCCACCGGCCTGCTCGCCCTGCTGACCCGGCCCAGCCTGCCCCGCTCGGCGCCGGGGTGGCTCGCCCTGGTCGCGGTCGCGCTGGTGTGCACGGTCGTCGCGGTGACGACGTTCTTCGCCGCCCTGGCCCTGCTCGGTCCGTCCGAGACGTCGGTCGTGTCGACCGTCGAGCCGGTCGTCAGCGTCGCCGTCGCAGGACTGGTCCTCGGGGAGCGCCTGAGCCCGCTGCAGGTGGTCGGGGGCGCCGTCGTGCTGGGAGCCGTCATGGCGCTGGCCCGCCTCGGGACGCCCGCGGCCGAGCCGGAGGCGGTGCCGGTGTGAGGGGGTGCCGAGCGTGAGCGACGACCCGCAGGAGCGGCCGTCCGCCCGCGACCTCGTCCGTCGGCGCAGCCGCACCTACCGCGCGCCGGACACCGGGCGGCACCACCACATCGGTGCGGCGCCCGAGCGCCAGCCGGTGCTGGGCGAGGCGGGGACGTCGTTCGTCGGCACCTCGCCGGTGCAGCTCGCCGGGCGGACGGTGGCGCAGCTCCAGGCGCAGGCAGAGCGCCTGCGGGCCGACATGGCGGCCGCGGCCGAGGACCTGCGGTTCGAGCAGGCCGGAGCCCTGCGCGACGACCTCTCCCGCGTCGAGGAGGAGCTGGCGCGTCGCGGGTCCTGACCCCTTGACGTGGCCGTGACGCAGGAGCACCGTGTGACCCGTCCTCACCGAGCGTGATGGAGATGCGGGAGATGCCATGTCCAGGACCGGGCTGATCGCGGTGACCGGGGCGCTCGCGCTGACGGCGGCGGCTGCCGTGCTCGTCGTCCCCTCGACGGCAGCGGCCGGCCACCGCGAGCGGGCGTCGGCAACCCTGCGCCTGGCCGACGGCCGGGCGGTCGGCACCGTCTCCTTCCGCGGCGACCCCTGGACCGTCACCGAGGTGCGGGTCAGCGTGCGGATGCCGCGGCAGGCGCCGGCACCGGGGTTCCACGGGCTGCACGTGCACGCCAACGACGACCCCGCGAACGGCCAGGGCTGCACCGCCGACCCGTCCGCGCCGCCGTCCACGTGGTTCGTGTCCGCCGACGGCCACCTGGCCGAGGCCGGCCAGGAGCACGGCTCCCACACGGGCGACCTGCCACCCCTGCTCGTCACCGGGGCCGGTCGGGCGTACAGCGTCGCCATCACCGACCGCATCGCGGTGCGGGACGTGGTCGGCGGCGCGGTCGTGCTGCACGCCCGGGCGGACAACCTCGGCAACGTGCCGGTCGGTCCCGGACCGCAGCAGTACGTGCCCCGCAGCCCGATGGCGACGTCGCTGACGGAACGCACGGGCAATGCCGGGGACCGGCTGGCCTGCGGCGTCGTGCAGCGCTGACGTCCCGCTGCCGGCGGACGTCGGTCGGTCGGATGCCGAGGGGTTTCCGCTGGCGGCCATGAGCTGGTGACTCCTCGGGGCTCTTGGTATCTCCTGGTGTCTCCCGACAACTCCTGATGACTTCTGATGACTTCTGATGACTCCTGATGGTCCCCAGCATTCCGGCGGCTCGTCCGCCTGCGTCGATCGGGCTCTCCGTCGCATGGCGCGTGGGTGCGTGGGCGACGCCCGCGCCATCGCCGGCGAGGACGATCGCCTTGACGCGGGCATGGGGGTCCGACAGTTCTTGACGGTTGTGCACACCGAAGCCGTTCGCCCACAGCGCTTTTCGCCGCTCCGTTCTGTCGGTGGGTGGCCGTAGGGTCGGTGCATGTCCACCTCGCAGCCGGCTCCCGTGGCGGCGTTGGCCGCGGCCGTGCAGGACGTGCTCGGGCAGTCGACGCAGGGGTGGGCGGTCGGGCAGGTGCAGGAGCAGATCGTGGCGGTCACGCCGCTGCT
>CADCUB010000055.1 GCA_902805775.1 uncultured Frankineae bacterium
CGCAACACCCCGCCCAAGCGCACGACCTCGCGTGCGACGGCCGACGCGCGACCCACCCCCGCGCAGACCGCGGCTCGGCGCGAGCTGGCCGTCGCGACGGCGAAGGCGGACGCCGCCCGGTCGGCCCTCGGCTCGGCCGACACGGCCGCTGAGCGGGCCCGCGCGCGGGCCGCGCTCGACGAGGCCGCACGCGAGCAGCGCGAGGCCCGACGGGACGTCCGCAGGGCCGACCGTCGCGCTCGAGACAGCAACGACTCCCAGGACGGGCTCGTCGCCGCTCCGCCGCCCAACATGCCGCCGGTGCAGGTCGGCAGCGACGGGCCGGCCGCCTCGGTGCGGCAGCGGGCCGCCCAGGCCGTGTCCTTCGTGGACGAGGCGGTCCCCGGTCGGCCGCTGTGGACGGTGCTCGCACTGATCGCCGGCATCGTCGCGCTCCTGCTGCTCGTCAGCAAGGAGTGGACCGGAGGCTTCCGGCGCTAGCTGCCCGGGCGGACGGGGGGCTCCGGGCACGTCTGCCGGCGGTCCCCACCGACCGCCGGGAGGGGGCCGGGGCCGGTGGGTTACGGTCGCGTGCTGCTCGACCCGACCCTGCGAGGTTGCATGACCGCCACCGTTCCGGACGCCCCGGTCACCACCGTCGACTACGACAGCGACTCGGCCCGCCCGCTGCAGGACCTGCCGCGCACGGAGCTGTGGGCCCGGCTGGAGCAGGTGGCCCTCGCCGCCTTCATCGCGGTCCCCCTGCTGGCCGTCCTGGCCAGCGGCTTCGTGCTGTGGGGCAACGGCCTGTCGTGGCGTGACGTCGTCATCAGCACGGTGATGTACGCGGTGACCGGGCACGGCATCACGGTCGGCTTCCACCGCTACTTCACGCACGGCTCGTTCAAGGCCGGGCCGCGCCTGCGGGTGGCGCTGGCCATCGCCGGCTCCCTGGCGATCGAGGGGCCGGTCACCCGGTGGGTGGCCGACCATCGTCGCCACCACGCCTTCTCCGACAAGGAGGGCGACCCGCACAGCCCCTGGCGCTACGGCACCAGCTTCTGGGCCCTGTGCAAGGGCCTGTGGCACGCCCATGTGGGCTGGCTGTTCGACGTCGAGCAGACCGACCAGAAGCGCTTCGCGCCCGACCTGCTGGCCGACCGCGCCGTGCACCGCGTCAACCGGCTGTTCCCGGTGTGGGTGCTGCTGAGCCTGGCGCTGCCCGCGCTGGTCGGCGGGGCCTGGGCCGCGGCGGTCGGCGACGCCTTCTGGGCCGGCGCGGCCACCGCGTTCTTCTGGGGCAGCCTGGTGCGCGTCGCCGTCCTGCACCACGTCACGTGGTCGATCAACTCGATCTGCCACGCCTTCGGCAGCAAGCCGTTCTCGACGCGCGACCAGTCGCGCAACGTGTGGCCGCTCGCCGTCATCTCGATGGGCGAGTCCTGGCACAACCTGCACCACGCCGACCCCACCGCGGCACGCCACGGCGTCGACCGGTGGCAGGTCGACAGCAGCGCCGAGCTGATCCGCGGCTTCGAGAAGCTCGGATGGGCGTACGACGTGCGCTGGCCCAGGCGTGAGCGGATCGAGGCCCGCCGGGTCGCCTCCGGTGCGGCCTGACCGTCAGCCGGCACCGGGCGGGAGAGCTCTCCCCTCGTCCTTGAGGACGACGCCCGAGGCGCCCAGCTCCCGCGCCGCGCCCAGCAGCGCGACCAGCGTGTCCGCCGCCTGCGCGTAGCCCTGACCGTGCGGCGGGCGGACGTTGGAGACGCAGTTGCGCTCGGAGTCGGCCCGACCCGGGCGCGGGTCCCAGGTGAGGTAGAGCCCGAGGCTGTCGGCCGACGACAGACCGGGGCGCTCACCGATCAGGACGACGACGGCGCGGGCACCGAGCGCGGCGCCGACCTCGTCGCCCAGGGCCACCCGTGCCTGGTGCGCGAGCACGAGCGGAGCGACGGTCCAGCCGGGCAGCCGCTCGAGCACCGCCCTCACCGTGCCGGCGGCGTGCTCGTGCACCGCACGCGGCGACAGCCCGTCGGCGACGACCAGCGCCAGGTCGTGCGGCCCGGGCGGCAGGCAGCTGCCGGGGGCGAGGCGCCGGCCGAGGTCGGGCCGCTGCAGGTAGGTCGGGCGTTCGGGCGCGGCGGAGTGCACCTCGAGCAGCTCGAGGCCGTCGAGCTGCGCCCGTACCAGGTCTGGGTCGAGCGGGGTGTGCACGGCGTCGCGGGCCGCCGCGTGCGCCGCCCGGAACTCCAGCTCACGGGCCGTCGGCAGCCCGTCCCCGGCCCGGCCGAGCGCGACGCGCGCCCGGGTGGCCCCTCGCAGCACCTGCCAGGGGTCGTCGGCGACCGTCGTCGGCCCGGTCACCGCGCGGCCGCCAGCAGCGCCCGCGCCGCAGGCGCGTCGGGGGTGAGCTCACGGACCCGGCCGTCGTCGCCCAGCAGGTCCATCCGGGCGAGCCAGGCCTCGAACTCGGGTGCCGGACGCAGGTCGAGCACCTGCCGGGCGGTCAGCACGTCGTGGAACGACAGCGACTGGTAGTGCAGCATCACGTCGTCGGAGCCGGGCACCGCGATGACGAACGCGCAGCCGGCCGCCCCGAGCAGCAGGGTGAGGGTGTCGGTGTCGTCCCCGTCGACGTCGGTGTGGTTGGTGTAGCAGACGTCGACGCCCATCGGCAGGCCCAGCAGCTTGCCGCAGAAGTGGTCCTCCAGCCCGGCGCGGACCACCTGCTTGCCGTCGTAGAGGTACTCCGGTCCGATGAAGCCCACGACCGTGTTCACCAGCAGCGGGTCGTAGGCGCGCGCCACGCCGTACGCCCGGCACTCGAGCGTCTGCTGGTCGACCGGACGGCCACCCACCCCGTGGTGGGCGTCGGCGGACAGCGCCGATCCCTGGCCGGTCTCGAAGTAGGTCACGTTGCTGCCGACGGTGCCGCGGCCGAGTGCGAGCGCACCGGCTCGGGCCTCGGCGAGCTGGTCGAGCGTGACGCCGAAGCCGCGGTTGCCCGCCTGCGTGCCCGCGACCGACTGGAAGACCAGGTCGACCGGGGCACCGGCCTCGAGCACCCGCAGCGTGGTCGTCACGTGGGCGAGGACGCAGGACTGGGTCGGGATCTCGTAGCGGGAGATGATCGCGTCGACGAGGTCGAGCAGCGCGCGGGTCTGCGCGGGCGAGTCGGTGGCGGGGTTGATGCCGATGACGGCGTCGCCGCAGCCGTGCAGCAGCCCGTCGAGGATCGAGGCGGTGACGCCGACGGGGTCGTCGGTCGGGGAGTTCGGCTGCAGCCGCGAGGCGAGCCGGCCCGGCAGGCCCAGCGTCCCGCGCAGACCGGTGACCACACGCGTGCGCCGGGCGACCGCGATCAGGTCGGCGTTGCGCATGAGCTTCGAGGTGGCGGCGACCATCTCGGGTGTCAGGCCTCGGGCCAGCCCGCTGATCGCCGCCTCGTCCCGCTCCGCCGCGCGGGCCAGCAGCCACTCGCGCAAGGCCCCGACGGTCAGCCCGGCGACCGGGGCGAACGCCACCGGGTCGTGGGTGTCGAGGATCAGCCGGGTGACGTCGTCGTCCTCGGGCGCCACGACGTGCTCGTCGAGGAACACGGTGAGCGGCAGATCGGCGAGGACCGTCTGCGCGGCGACCCGCTCGGCCTGCGACTCGGCGGCGCAGCCGGCCAGCACGTCGCCCGAGCGGGCGGGGGTCGCCTTGGCGAGCAGGTCCGACAGGGCGGCGAACTCGTACGTCCGGCCGCCCAGGGTGGTCCGGCGGACGGTCACCGCACGTCCCGGGCGGCGGTGGCCAGCGCCTCGAACTCCTCCTCGGGCGCCGACGCGACGAGGTGGTGGCGGCTGTAGAGGCCGAAGTAGGTCGTGCGCGGCTCGGTCGTCATCACGGCCCTTCGGCGAGGGTCCCGGCGGCGCGGGAGGCCCAACCTCTCGCTCGCCGGGCCCGTGGTCAACGGGCCCGGCGTTGCGAGGCCGAGAAGAGCGTGTCGCCCCGGTGTCAGACGCGCGTGCGCGTGTGCTTGTCCGTCCCGAGCGCGACGCCCACCAGCACGGCGCCCGAGGCCAGGTGGAGCAGGTGGTCGGCCTCGTTGAGCGCCACGATGTTGACGGCGGTGTCCTGGATGAACCAGCCGATCACGCCGAGCACCAGGTAGGTGCCGCCGATGAGCAGGTTCAGCCGGCGGGCCGTCTCGGTGCGCCGGGAGGCTCCGATCAGGGCCAGGCCGATCAGCAGGTGCACGATGTTGTGCAGGTGGTTGACCTCGAAGCCGAGCAGGGTGTTGTCGTCGGTGCCGGCGAAGGTCTCGCTGACCAGGAAGCCGGCCAGACCGACCAGGGTGTAGACGGCTCCGAAGACGAGAGCGACGGTGGAGTTGACGGAGCGGGCGCCGGTGCGGGAGTCGGCCATGTGAGGTCCTCGAGGGGTGCAGTCCGTCGGGTGGGACGGAGGGTTCTGGTCGGTGTGGGGACGGAGTACCCCGTTGCCGCTGGACCACGCAGAACGGGGTAGACGCACGAGATGCCCGTGCGCGTCGGCACGTCCGGCTGGCAGTACCGCGACTGGCGAGGACGCTTCTACCCCGCCTCGTTGCCCCAGCGGCTGTGGCTGGAGCACCACGCCGCCGCCTTCGCCACGACCGAGGTCAACAACTCCTTCTACCGCCTGCCGGCGCGAGAGGTGTTCGAGGCCTGGGCCGCCCGCACCCCGGCTGACTACATCGTCACGGTCAAGGCCTCGCGCTTCCTGTCGCACATCAAGCGGTTGCGCGAGCCCGAGGAGCCGGTGGCGCGGCTGATGGAGCGGGTCGCCGGTCTGGGCCGCAAGACGGGACCGGTGCTGCTGCAGCTCCCCCCCGATCTGCAGTGCGAGATCGAGCGCCTGGACGCCTGTCTCGCCTGCTTCCCACCGGATGTCCGGGTGGCCGTGGAGCCGCGGCACCCCTCGTGGTGGAACGCCGACCTGCGCGACGTGCTGACGGCGCACCAGGCAGCGCTGGTCTGGGCCGACCGCGGCAGCACGCCGGTCGCACCGCTGTGGCGCACCGCCGACTGGGGTTACCTGCGGCTGCACGCGGGCGGCGGCGAGGCGGTGTGGCCGTACGCCGAGCACGTCCTGCGCGACTGGGCCGTCCGGCTGGCCGAGACGTGGGCCGACGACGAGAACGCCTACGTCTACACCAACAACGACCCGGGCGGCGCGGCGCTGCGCGACGCCGTGACACTCGCGCGGCTGCTCCGCGACTGCGGCCGGGCACCGACCCGGGTGCCTGCGATGGACGAGGTCAACGGCCCCCTGCACGAAGGGACCCGCCGTCAGCGCCGGGCGGCGTCGGGCTGACCGTCGAGCCGCCGGGGTGCGGCGAAGACGTCCTTGCCAGGCGGCACGTCCCCGTCCAGCACGAAGGGGCGCCCCTGGTCGTCGAGGCGGTGCAGGACGTAGCCGTGTGCGCGCAGCAGCGCTGCGACGGCGTCGCGGGTCTCCCCGAGGGTGCGCTCGGCCATGCCCTCGCTCCACTCGCACTGCAGCAGGGCGATGCGCTGCTCGCGCAGCGCGCGCTCGGCACCCGCCAGGACCAGCCGTTCGGCGCCCTCGACGTCGACCTTGAGGCCGGCGGCGCACCGGTCCCCCAGCACGCTGTCGAGCGCGACGGTCTCCACCTCGACGGCGCCGGCGGCCGCGGGCGGATCGAGCAGGAGGTGGTTGAAGCTGTCGAGCCCGCGCGTCAGGCGCAGGACGCCGGGGCGGTCGGCGACCGCCTTGTTGTGCACCTCGCCGATGTAGCCGTTGGAGCCGAGGTTCTCGAGCAGCCGGGCGCAGTTGCGGCGGTCGGGCTCGAAGCTGATCGTCCTCGCTCCGAGGTCCTGCGCCAGGACGGTGTAGATGCCGATGTTGCTGCCGACGTCGACGAACAGGTCCCCCGGGCGCAGCCGCTGCTGCCAGAACGCCATCTCCGGCCAGTTCGGCGGGTTGTGGTTGACCGACTTGCGGGCGTTGGTCTCGTCGGCGTAGACCGTCAGGTGGGACCGCTCGCCCAGTGGCACCCGGGTGGGCCGCCCGAGGACGCTGCACACGAGCTCGAAGCGGACCAGTCGGCCGACGGCGCGCACGCGGTGCTGCCGGTTGAGCGGATGGCGGTAGACGTGCAGGACGCGGTAGGCCAGCGGTGCTGCCCGGAACAGCACCCGCCCGGCGCGCTGCCTGATCGTCGGCTCGCGGCTCCCGACCGCCATGGCAGGTCAGTCTGCTCCGCTCCCGCGGGCCCGTCCAGGGGGTCCCGGCGATCGCCGGGGATCTCGCCCGGACGCCGGCCGCGCCGCTCGGGCGCTCAGACCTGGTCGAGCTGCTCCGACAGCTCGAGCCACGTGTCCTCGAGCGCAGCCTTCTCCGTGCGCAGCGCGCGCAGCTGCTCGTCGAGCGCTGCGACGGCCGCGAAGTCGGAGGCCTGCGCGGCCATGGCGGCGTGGATCTCGGCCTCCCGCCGATCGAGGCGGGCGATGTCGCGCTCCACGCGGGACAGCTCCTTCCTCGCGGCGCGCGAGTCGCCTGCCCGAGCCGCCTTGGGAGCGACGGCGGGCGACGACCTGACCCGCTGGGCGAGGTACTGGTCGACGCCTCCGGGCAGGGCGGCGAGGCGACCGTCACCCATGAGCGATGCCGTCGTCGTCGTCACCCGCTCGAGGAAGTAGCGGTCGTGACTGACCACGACGAGGGTGCCGGGCCAGCCGTCGAGCAGGTCCTCCAGAGCCGTCAGCGTGTCGATGTCGAGGTCGTTGGTCGGCTCGTCGAGCAGGATGACGTTCGGCTCGCCCATGAGCAGGCGCAGGATCTGCAGCCGGCGGCGCTCCCCGCCCGACAGGTCGCCGACACGCGTCCACTGCGCGTTGCCGGTGAAGCCGAAGCGGTCGGCCAGCGTCGAGGCGCCCACCGTCCTGCCGCCGCCGAGGTCGACCACCTTCGCCACCTGCTCGACGGCCTCGAGCACCCGCAGCGCCGGGTCGAGCTCGGCGACCTCCTGCGACAGGTACGCCGGCTTCACCGTCTGCCCGACGACGACCCGGCCGCTGTCGGACGGCTGCTGACCGACGAGCAGCTTGAGCAGGGTCGACTTGCCGGCGCCGTTGACCCCCACGATGCCGACCCGGTCACCGGGGCCGAGGTTCCAGTCGACACCCGCGAGGAGCGTCTTCTTGCCGAAGGCGAGCGTCACCCCGTGCAGCTCGTAGACCGTCCTGCCGAGCCGGGCGGCGGAGAAGCGCTGCAGCGAGACGTCGTCGCGCGCCGGCGGCTCGTCGGCGATGAGGGCGTTGGCCGCGTCGATGCGGAACTGCGGCTTGCTGGTGCGCGCGGGCGGACCGCGCCGGAGCCAGGCCAGCTCCTTCTTCACGAGCTGCAGGCGCTTCTGCTCCGCCGTCGAGGCGATGCGGTCACGCTCCGCCCGAGCCAGGACGTACGCCGAGTAGCCGCCCTCGTAGGCGTCGACGACGCCGTCGTGGACCTCCCAGGTGCGGCTGTTGACCTCGTCGAGGAACCACCGGTCGTGGGTGACGACGAGGTGGGCCTGGGACGACGTGCGGCTCTTGAGGTGAGCGGCGAGCCAGGCGACGCCCTCGACGTCGAGGTGGTTCGTCGGCTCGTCGAGCACGAGCAGGTCCCACTCCTGCACCAGCAGGGACGCCAGCGCCACCCGGCGCCGCTCCCCGCCGGACATCGTCCCGACGACGCTGTCGAGGCCGATGCCGTGCAGCCCGAGGCCGTCGAGCACCTCCCGGACCCGCGCGTCACCGGCCCACGTGTGCTCGGCGGTCTCCCCCAGGACGGCCGAGTGTGCCGTCAGCGCGGTGTCGACGCGGACGTCCTGGGTCAGCACCCCGACCCGCAGGCCGCCGGTGTGCGTCACGCGTCCGGAGTGCGGTTCCTCCGCCTTGACCAGCGTCTTCAGCAGCGTGGTCTTGCCGCCGCCGTTGCGGCCGACCACTCCGATGCGGTCGCCCTCGGAGACGCCCAGGGACGCGCCGTCCAGGAGCAGGCGGCTGCCGTGCGCCACGGTGACGTTCTCGAGGTTGACCAGGTTGACGGCCATCACAGGGCCGAGACGACGCGCGCGCCCGCGACGGGGCCGCACGCCCGACGCGCGTCGGAGCAGACGCCCGAGCTCGCGAGGGCGGAGGCGAGGGCCGCGGCGTGCGCGTCGTCGCGGGCGAGCACCGCGACGGTCGGGCCCGATCCGGAGACCAGTGCGCCGAGGGCTCCCAGGGAGCGGGCGCCCTCGAGCACGCCGCGCAGGGACGGGCGCAGGGTGAGCGCCGCCTGCTGCAGGTCGTTGCCGAGCGCCCGGCCGAGCGCGACGGCGTCGCCCTGCCGCAGCGCCGAGAGCACCGCGTCGGGATCGGCGTCGACGACGGCGGTCCCGTCCTCCCGCTGGCGGTCGAGCTCGGCGTAGACCGCAGGGGTCGACAGCCCGCCCTCGGAGACGGCCAGCACCCAGGAGTAGTCGCCCTGCTCGAGCACCTCGGTCAGCTGGTGGCCGCGTCCCGTCCCGAGGGCCGTGCCGCCGTGCACCGAGAACGGCACGTCGCTGCCCAGCTGGGCCGCCAGCTCGATGAGCTCCTCACGGCCCAGACCCGTCCCCCAGAGCGCGTCGCAGCCGACCAGAGCGGCAGCGGCGTCCGCCGACCCGCCCGCGCAGCCGCCCGACACGGGGATGCCCTTGGTGATGTGCACCGCCACGCGGGGGTCCTGTCCGGTGGTGGCGGCCGCCAGCGCGACGGCCCGCACGGCCAGGTTGCTGGCGTCGAGCGGCACGTCGGCGGCGCCCGAGGCGCCCGGGCCGTCCTGCACGACGACGCTGAGCTCGTCCGCGCGGGTCAGCACGACCTCGTCGTACAGCCCGACGGCCTGGAACACGGTCGTCAGCTCGTGGAAGCCGTCCTCCCGCACGTCCCCGACCGACAGCGAGAGGTTGAGCTTGGCCGGGGCGCGCACCGTGACGCTGTCGTGCGGGCGGGGCGGAGGCAGGACCAGCTCCTGGGCTGCGGCGGGCGGGGGCAGGTGAGGTCCAGCCTACGGGCGGGCCGTCGCGGCGAGCCGGGCGAAGTCCGCGACGGAGAGCACCTCTCCGCGGGCGCCGGGGTCGATCCCGGCCTGACGCAGCCGCTGCTCCGCGAGGGCGGCCGACCCTGCCCAGCCCGCCAGCGCTGCCCGCAGCGTCTTGCGGCGCTGGGCGAAGGCGGCGTCGACGACCTCGAAGGTGGCGCGCCGGTCACCGGCCGGTGGAGTGCGCCGCTGGAAGGCGACCAGGCCGGAGTCGACGTGCGGCGCCGGCCAGAAGACGGTGCGGCCGACGGCACCGGCCCGGCGCACGTCGGCGTACCAGGCGGCCTTCACCGACGGGACACCGTAGGTGCGGCTGCCGGGAGGCGCCACGAGGCGGTCGGCGACCTCGGCCTGCACCATGACCAGGCCGGTCCGCACCGACGGGAGGTGCTCGAGCAGCCGCAGCAGCACCGGGACCGCCACGTTGTAGGGCAGGTTCGCCACGAACGCCGTCGGCGCCGGGCCGGGCACGCCGGTGAGCGTGAGCGCGTCCTGCAGCACGACCTCGAGACGGTCGGCCCGGTCGGGCAGCCGGGCCGCGACCGTGCTCGGCAGGGCGCCTGCGAGGGCCGGGTCGACCTCGACCGCCACCACCCGGGCGGCGACCTCGAGCAGGCCGAGGGTGAGCGAGCCGAGTCCGGGGCCGACCTCCACCACGACGTCGTCGACCCCGACGTCGGCGGTGCGCACGAGGCGCCGCACGGTGTTGGGGTCGACGACGAAGTTCTGCCCGAGGGTCTTGGTCGGGCGCAGCTGCAGCCCGTCGGCGAGGGCCCGGACGTCCGCTGCGCTCAGCAGTCCCGAGGCGGCCACCGCACGAGTGTCACCGACGGCGTCCACCGCTAGCGCAGGTGGCGACCGCACTCCGGCCACTGCCCGGCGCCGGAGCGCTCGTACAGCATCTGCGCACGCCGGGTCTGCTCGGCCGGGGACGCGGCGGCGGGGTCGCCGGTCCCACCGACGCTGCGCCAGGTCTCCCTCGAGAACTGGTACAGGCCGCGGTACTTGCCGGTGGCGCTGACAGCCCTCGGGTTGCCGCCGGACTCGCACTGCGCCAGTGCAGCCCAGCCGCCTCCGGCCGGCGCGCCGGAGGACGATCCGCCCGACGCGGAGGACGAACCGCCCGCGTTGGCGCGGGGAGCGACCGGCGCCGGCCTGGTGCCGACCGCGACGACGCGCGCCACCGGGGCGGCGAGCGTCTCGCTCTTGACCAGCGCCCGCTTCTCCAGCCTGCCGTCGGCGAAGGTCCGCTCGACGGTGCGACGGAGCCGTCCGGCCGAGCCGGCACGGACCACGCGGGTGGTGCCCTCGACCAGGCTGCTGTCCGCGCGACGCTGCGTGGCGAACGGCAGGGAAGCGGCCTCGTGCACGCGGTCCTTGCGGACCTCGACGACCTTCACCTTCAGGCCCTCGACCACGCGCTGCGTCGCGGGGTGGGTCACGCGGTCGTCCGCGTCGACGGTGAGGCCGAGCTGCCGCAGGGCGACCCCGACGGTCGGCGCCGTCGTCGTGCGCACGATCGGACGGCCACCGGCGACGACGGTCAGCCGCTTGGGCGTGCTCACCGCCAGCTGCATGCCGTCGAGCGGGATGCCGCGGGAGCGGCTCGCCGACAGGGCGAGTCCGCGCTCGGTGAGCCCCACCTGGGTGAGCGCCTCGTCGACGGAGGCGGCGGTGACCCAGACGGTGCGGGGGGCGCCGTCGACCACGAGCTCGACCTGGCGGGCCCGGCGCAGGGCGACGGTGTCACCGTCGGCCACCTCGCTCGAGGGGGCGGGGACGAGCACGTCGCGGCGACCCGCGTCGACCCCCGCGGCGGCGAGGACGTCGGCGGCGGTGCTCCCGCGGAAGTCGACCTGCCGTGGCTGGCCGTCCACGGTGAGGGTGGCGGTCTTCCCGGTCGCCGCCCAGGCGGCTCCACCGACGACGGCGGCGGTCACGGCGACGGCTGCGAGGGGCAGGGCGGGCTTGCGGGTGGCACGGGCGAACAGCGAGGCGGTCACGGAGCTCCGATGGTGAGGCGTCCCGGGCACACGGGCGACCGCAGCCTCGGCCTGTACAGGTGCCAGGTCCGTGCCGGGAGCCGTGTCGGGGTCCCGCAGCGCTGCGGCCGGGGTGCATCGTGATCCCGGCGTCTTGCCGTCGACCGTACGGGGCGCTGCTCCGTCACACAACCGTCACAGTGGGGGACGGGCACGCCTCCGGCGTCCGTCGTCGGGCCGGAGTGGGGGATCTCCGCAGGTCGCAGCGTCACGCACGCGGCGCTGGTGATCCCCCTCACGTCCCTGCTCGGACCCGTCCCCGACGTGCGGTCCGGCGGCGGGGCTCAGGCGCCGGGGGTGGCGGTGGCGGCGGCGGCGGCGAAGGCGCGGCGGCCGTTGTCCGCGATGGCCGAGCACAGCGCGGCCAGGTCGAGGTCCTTCACCTGCGCCAGCGCCCGTACGGTCAGCGGGACGAGGGAGGGCGCGTTCGGCCGCCCCCGGAACGGCATCGGCGTCAGGAACGGCGCGTCGGTCTCGACGAGCAGCAGCTCGACCGGCGCCACCCGCGCTGCGGCACGCAACCCGTCGTTGGGCTTGAAGGTCACCGGCCCGGCGAAGCTGAGGTAGAAGCCGTGCTCTGCGCAGGTCCGGGCCAGAGCGGCGTCTCCGGAGAAGCAGTGGAAGACGACCCGCTCGGGCGGTCCCTCGTCGAGCAGCACGCGCAGGACCTCGTCGTGCGCGTCCCGGTCGTGGATGACCAGCGCCGTGCCGGTGCGCTTGGCGATCGCGATGTGGGCGCGGAACGCCTCCTCCTGCAGGCGCCGGCCGTCGGGTGTCGTCGTGCGGAAGTGGTCCAGGCCCGTCTCGCCCACGGCCCGGACCTGCGGCAGCGCGGCCAGCGCCTCGATCTCGCGCAGGGCCTCGTCGGTCGCGGTCCCGCGGCCGGCCTCGTTGGGGTGGATCGCCACCGCCGCGTGCACCGGGTCGTGCCGAGCGGCGAGCTCGGCCGACCACCGGCTCGAGGGCAGGTCGACGCCGACCTGCACGACGGTCGCGACCCCCACGAGACGTGCCGCGGCCAGCGCCGCCTCGACCTCGACCTCCATCAGGTCGAGGTGCGCGTGGCTGTCGAGCACGTCGACGGGCAGCGGCTCGGGCAGGGGCGGCGGCTCACCGGTCCGCCCCGCGGCTCGGCTCACCGGGCCCCACCACCCCGCTCGGACCGCGCGCTCGGGATGCCCGGAGGGACGGTCCGGTCGGGGTGGTGCCCGGTCACCGGCCGCCCTCCTCCATCCGCCGACGCTCCTCTTCGACGACGGAGGGGTCCAGCTTGGCGAACAGCGGTGTGGGAGCGGCGATCGGCTGGCCCACGCGGACCGGACGGGACTGCCAGACAGCGGCGGTCTCGTAGTCGCCGGTGAGCACCGGGTAGCCCGGTCCGCCGTCGAGGTCGTCGACCTCCCGCAGCTCGGGCAGGCCCGCCCAGGGCCGGTCGCCACCGAGCATGCGGTCGACCGCGTCGCAGGACGCGGGCAGGAACGGCGTGAGCAGCGCCTTGGCGTCGTCGACGAGCTGCAGCGCGACGTGCAGCACGGTGTCGCGTCGGGCGTCGGACGCGGCGGTGCCGTCCTTGAGCTTCCACGGCGCCTGCTCCGACAGGTACTTGTTGGCCTCGCCCACCACGCGCATCGCCTCGGTGATGGCTGCCTTCTGCTGCGACCGCTCGAGGTGCGCACCCACCGTGGCGAACGCCTCCCGGGACGCCTGCAGCACGGCGGTGTCGGCGCCGGTGAGCTCGCCCGCGGGCGGGACCGCCCCGGTGCTCCGGTGCACCAGCGACAGGGACCGGTTGACGAGATTGCCCCAGCCGGCGACGAGCTCGGTGTTGTTGCGGGTGACGAACTGGTCCCACGTGAAGTCGGTGTCGCTGCTCTCCGGACCCGCGACCGAGAGGTAGTAGCGCAGCGGGTCGGCGCCGTACCGCTCCAGCACGTCACGCACGTAGATGACGTGGCTGCGCGAGCTGGAGAACTTCCTGCTCTCCATCGTGAGGAACTCGCTGCTCACGACCTCCGAGGGCAGCGCGAGATCGCCGTACGGGCCGGGTGTCCCGTGCGGCTTGCCGCTCGCGCCGAGCAGGATCGCCGGCCAGATGACCGAGTGGAAGACGACGTTGTCCTTGCCCATGAAGTAGCGGCCGTCGGGGGCGCGTCCGTCGGGGTCGGGCGACCAGAACGGGCGCCACGCGTCGGGATCGCCGGTGCGGCGGGCCCATTCGACACTGGCCGACAGGTAGCCGATGACCGCGTCGAACCAGACGTAGATGCGCTTGTCCGTGCGGTCGGACCAGCCCGGCAGCGGGATCGGCACGCCCCAGTCGAGGTCGCGCGTGATGGCGCGCGGCTTGAGGTCGTCGAGCAGGTTCTGGCTGAACTTCAGGACGTTCGGCCGCCAGCCGCTGCGCGTCTGCAGCCAGCCGCCCAGCGCCTCGGCGAAGGCGGGCAGCTCGAGGAAGAACTGCGCGCTCTCGACGAACTGCGGCGCCTTGCCGTCGATCTTCGACCGCGGGTCGATCAGGTCCTGCGGGTCGAGCTGGTTGCCGCAGTTGTCGCACTGGTCGCCGCGGGCGCCGTCGTAGCCGCAGATCGGGCAGGTGCCCTCGACGTAGCGGTCGGGCAGCCCGCGGCCGGTCGTCGGGTCGATGGCCGACAGCTGCGACCGCTCGACGACGTAGCCGTTCGCGTGCAGGGCCGTGAACAGCTCCTGCACGACGGCGTAGTGGTTGCGCGTCGTCGTGCGCGTGAACAGGTCGTAGGACAGCCCGAGCCCCTGCAGGTCCTCGGCGATGACCCGGTTGTAGCGGTCGGCGAGCTCGCGGGCGGTGACGCCCTCGCGGTCGGCCTGCACCTGGATGGGCGTCCCGTGCTCGTCCGTGCCGCTGACCATCAGCACCCGGTCGCCCCGCATGCGGCTGTAGCGCGAGAACACGTCGCTGGGCACGCCGAAGCCGGCGACGTGGCCGATGTGGCGCGGGCCGTTGGCGTAGGGCCAGGCGACCGCGGTGAGCACGTGACGGGGCATGCGGACGAGCCTAGTGAGCGCAGGCCCTGCCCCTTCCCCGAGCGACGGGGTGGAGCCGGGTGCGGAACACCGCGGACGGCGACCGCCCGAGGTCGTCAGCGGGCGGCGTGCTTGGCGGCGACGACGGCGTCGTAGACGGTGCTCCTGGGGACGCCGGTCTCGGCGGCGACGGCAGCCAGCGCCTCCTTGCGCGTGAGGCCCGCCGCCTCACGGACGCCGACGAGGCGCACGAGCTCGGAGGGAGTGCTGTCGACGGCCGGCTCCGCAGCGCCCTCCAGCACGAGGGTGACCTCGCCGCGGACACCCGCGGCGGCCCAGTCGGCCAGCTCGGGCAGGGTGCCACGGACGACCTCCTCGTAGGTCTTGGTCAGCTCGCGGCAGACGACGGCCCGGCGCTCCGGACCGAGGACGGCGGCCATGTCGGCCAGCGCGTCGGCCAGGCGGTGCGGCGCCTCGAACAGCACGCACGTGCGGCGCTCGGCCTGCAGCCCCGCCAGCCGGGCCCGCCGCTCGCCCGGCTTGCGGGGCAGGAAGCCCTCGAAGCAGAAGCGGTCGGTGGGCAGCCCGCTCACGGCCAGGGCGGTCGTCACCGCCGACGGCCCGGGCACGCAGGTGACCGGCAGGCCCTGCTCGACGGCGGCGACCACGAGGCGGTAGCCCGGGTCCGAGACGGTCGGCATGCCGGCGTCGGTCACGACGACCACCCGCTCGCCGGCGTGCAGCGCCTCGAGCAGCGACGCCGTGCGCTGCGCCTCGTTGCCGTCGAAGTAGCTGACGACCCGCCCGCTCAGCACCACACCCAGGTCGGCGCACAGCCGCTGCAGCCGGCGGGTGTCCTCGGCGGCGACGACGTCGGCCGACGCGAGCGCCGCCACCAGCCGAGGGCTGGCGTCGTCGGCACGGCCGATGGGCGCTCCGGCCAGGACGAGGGGCACCGCACCAGTCTGGTGCACGGCGGCGCCGCAGCCGGGCCCGACCGGACCCCGGCTCGTAGGGTGGAGCGATGACCGCGACGCTCGCCGCCGCTGCGTCGTCGCGGGTCGCGGTCCCGGCTCCCTGGCGGACCCGCATCCTGCCGCCGACCGACGGTCGCGGCGGGTGGGCAGCGACGGTGGTGGTCGGTCTGCTCGCCGGACTGCTGCGCGTGCTGCGGCTCGACACGCCCTCCGGCCGCATCTTCGACGAGATCTACTACGTCTGCGACGCCCAGAACCTGCTCCGCTTCGGGGTCGAGGCGGCGACCGAGGGCGGCTCCCAGGAGGCCCAGGCCCGCTGCGAGCCGACCGGCGAGCCGGGGTTCATCGTCCACCCGCCGCTGGGCAAGTGGCTGATCGCGCTCGGCATGCGCATGTTCGGCGTCGACGAGTTCGGCTGGCGCATCGCGGCGGCGGTGGTCGGCACGCTCACCGTGGTCGTGCTGGTGCGGGTGACCCGCCGGATGACCGGCTCGACGGTCCTGGGCTGCGTCGCCGGCCTGCTGCTGACCTTCGACGGCCTGCACTTCGTGCTCAGCCGGGTGGCGCTGCTCGACGTGTTCCTCGCCTTCTGGGTGCTCGCCGCCTTCGCCTGCGCGGTGGCCGACCGCGACGCGGTGCGGCGGCGCCTCGCGGCGACCGACGACGCGGCGCTGCGGCGGGGGCCGCGCCTGGGCCCGCGGCCGTGGCGGATCGCCGCCGGGCTGTGCCTCGGGGCAGCGGTCGCCACCAAGTGGAGCGGGCTCTACGCCTTGGCGGCCCTCGTGCTGCTGTCGTTCGCGTGGGAGGTCGGGGCGCAGCGGACGGCAGGGGTGCCGGCTCCGGTGCGCTCGGTCCTGCGCGGAGGGGTCCCCGGCGGCCTCGGCGTGCTGGTCGTGCTGCCGGCAGCGGTGTACGTGCTGTCGTGGACGGGCTGGTTCCTGAGCGACGACGGCTACGACCGCGCCTGGGCGCAGGACCACCCGGCCGCAGGCCCGGTCGGGCTGGTCCCGGACGCGCTGCGCTCGTGGTGGGAGTACCACCGGGCGATCTTCTCGTTCCACGACGAGCTGCGGCAGCCGCACACCTACCAGTCGCACCCCGCGGGCTGGCTGCTGCTGGCCCGCCCGGTGTCGTTCTACTACCCGCAGGACATCGGCCCCGGGGAGTACGGCTGCACCGTCAGCTCGTGCTCGCGCGAGGTCCTCGCGGTCGGCACTCCCGCCCTGTGGTGGGGCTTCGTCGTGGTCGCGGTCCTGCTGCTGTGGCTGTGGCTCGCCCGTCGCGACTGGCGGCCAGCTGCGGCCCTGGTCATGGTGGCCACCACGATCGTGCCGTGGGTCCGGGACGACCTCGACGGGCGCACGATGTTCCTGTTCTACGCCCTGCCGGCCGTGCCGTTCATGTGCCTGGGCCTGGCCCTGGTGGCGGGCTGGGCGACGGGCGGCCCGGACGCCTCGCCCGGCCGGCGCCGGGCGGCGACGCTGGGGACCGGGGTCTACCTCGCCGGAGTGCTGGCCAACTTCGCCTGGCTCTACCCGCTGCTCGCCGCGCAGACGATCCCCTACGAGGACTGGCGCGCCCGCATCCTGTTCAGCTCCTGGATCTGACGGCGCCGAGGTCCCTGACCGCTGCGTCCGCCGAGGTCCCCGACCGCTGCGTCCGCCGGCATGACGAAGGGCCCCGGCCGGACCGGTCGGTCCGTCGGGGCCCTGCGGTGCGGGTGGAGCTGAGGGGATTCGAACCCCTGACCCCCTCGATGCGAACGAGGTGCGCTACCGGACTGCGCCACAGCCCCGCACCGCGAACGCTACCAGCCGGCCGGGGTCCGAGCCGCCCGCGCCGACCACGACCGCAGCCTGCCCACGCCCGCCCGCCGCAGCGCCGGCTGCGACCGGCTCAGTCGCCCACCGCGCGGCGGCCGAGGATGTGGTCGAGCTCCACCGAGCGGGCGTCGTGGTCGTGCCCGCGCTCCGCCGAGGCCCGCGCCGCGGGGGCGGCCGGCCCGGACGCGAGCGGCGTGGGCACGAGGCGGGGCGTGCGGGCGGCAGTGACGTAGGTCGGGACCGGCACCGGCACGGGCTGCCACGGTGCCCCCTGCGCGCCCCGGGCGCGCGTCGGGGCGTCGGCTCCCGGCAGCCCGCCAGCGGCCGCAGCTGCAAGAGCAGCAGGCGCAGGGACAGCAGGTGCGGGGACCGGCGCCGCGGGGACGCTCTCCTGGTCGAAGACGACCTCCTCGCGCTGCCGCGGCGCGACGACCGGCACCGGCACCGCCGCGGGCACCTCGGCCGCCTCCTCGCGGCGGCGGGGCGCTGCCCGGCCCGTCCCGGCCCGCCGCTGCACCTGCGCCCGCTCCTGCAGCTGCACCCGCGCCGCGGCGGAGCGGGAACGTCGGAGCCAGGCGAGCACGCCGACGAGCAGGAGGTCGGCGACCAGGTGCGGGACGAGCAGCCACACCGGGCCGACGACGACGCCGGCCAGCGTCGCCACCGCCAGCAGCACCAGCACGCCGAGGACCCGTCGCCGGCGGGCCGCCGGGGTGAGGGCCCGCGGCTCGCGCGGTGCCCGGGCGGGGACCAGCGGGACGTCGTCCACCGGTGCCGGCAGGCCGGCACTGCGGCGCGACAGGACCCGCATCGCGTCGGAGAAGCGGTCGACCGTGCTGGCCGCGCTCGCGGTGTCGTGCGACCGCAGCGCCATGGGCACCAGGACGGCGAGCCACGCACCGACGATGAGAAGGAGGATCAGACCGCTGCCCACGGTGCGCGACGGTAGTGACGATCATCCCCGGAGTGGGGGCGGCGCGCCGACCGGATCGCCGCTGGGTGTCGAGATCGCCTCTAGGACCGGCTGTCCAGCAGCCCGCGCAGGACGCCTCCCGGGACGTCCTCGGCGAGCAGGGCGAAGCCGACGTGGTCGCGCCACGCCTCGTCGATGAACAGGTACCGGCGGTGCAGCGCCTCCCGCGTGAAGCCCAGCTTCTGCACGACGCGCAGCGACGCGGCGTTCTCCGGGCGGACGTTGGCCTCGACGCGGTGCAGCCCCACCGGGCCGAAGCAGTGGTCGAGCACCAGCGCGAGCGCCGTGGGCATCACCCCTCGACCGGCGGCCGCCTCGTCGAGCCAGTAGCCGACGTGGGCGCTGTCGAACGCGCCGCGGGTGAGGCCGGCGACCGTGACCGCACCGCGCAGCTCGCCCGCCACCGCGATCGCGAAGGGCAGCTGGCGTCCGGCCCGTGCCTCCTTGCGCTGCGCGCGCAGCATGGAGCTGAAGACCGCCGGGCTGTTGCGCTCGCGCCAGCCGGCCGGCCGCTGCGTCGGCGCCCGGCCCTCCCAGGGCGAGAGCCACCTCTCGTTGCGTGTCCGCACCTCGCACCACGCCCACAGGTCGCGGCTGCGCAGGGGCCGGACCTCGACCGTCCCGTGGGCGAGCCGGGCGGGCCACCCCGGTGCGGTCATCCGCCGGGCGGACCGTGGTCGCCGCCGCCGCGCAGCTGGGCCAGCGCGTGCTCCAGCACCGGCGCCAGGACGGCGACGCCGTCCCGGACGCCACCGGTCGAGCCGGGGAGGTTCACGACGAGCGTCGAGCCGATCGTGCCGACCAGGCCGCGGGACAGGACCGCGGTGGGCACGGTGTCGGCGCCGCGCGCCCGCAGCGCCTCCGCCAGTCCCGGCACGGTGCGGTCGAGCAGCGGCGCGGTGGCCTCCGGCGTCACGTCCCGCGGGGCCAGTCCGGTCCCGCCGGTCGTGACGACCAGGTCGTACGCCTCGCGCGCCGCGGCGCGCAGCGCCTCCTGCACGGCCTCGACCTCGTCGGGCACC
Organism: uncultured Frankineae bacterium; assembly: GCA_902805775.1. Classification (GTDB taxonomy): domain Bacteria; phylum Actinomycetota; class Actinomycetes; order Mycobacteriales; family SCTD01; genus SCTD01. The sequence goes on from CADCUB010000055.1 coordinate 18,916, forward strand.
AGCACCACCTCGCCGACGTCGAGGCCGATCCCCCGCAGCAGCTCCGCGAGCAGCGGTCCGCTGGTGTCCGGCCGCGCGCCGCGGGACGAGCGGTCGGAGACGGTGACCACGCGGGCCCGCCGGGCGGGGGCCGGTGTCGGTCTGCCGGAGCTCACCGCGCCCAGTCGCCCTTCTTGCCGCCGGTCTTGGTCTCGACCCGCACCGCCGTGATGGTGCTGCGGGGGTCGACCGCCTTGGTCATGTCGACGAGCGTCAGGCAGGCCACGCTGACCGCGGTGAGCGCCTCCATCTCGACGCCCGTGCGGTCGGCCGTGCGCGCCGTCGCGGTCACCGCCACCCCCGTGTCGTCGACGGCGAGGTCCACGGTGACGCCCGACAGGCCGATGGGGTGGCACAGCGGTACGAGGTCGGGGGTGCGCTTGGCGCCCATGATCCCGGCGACGCGGGCGACCGCCAGCGCGTCGCCCTTGGGGACCCCCTCCCCCCGCAGGAGCGCCACGCACTCGGCCGACAGGTCGACCCGCCCGGTCGCTGTGGCGGACCGCACCGTGACGTCCTTGCCCCCCACGTCGACCATCCGGGCGGCGCCGGCGTCGTCGAGGTGGGTGAAGCGCTCGCTCACCGTCCGCGCCGCTCGAGCACCAGCACCTCGACCGGGTCTCCGGGCGCCACGCGCTCCACGCCCTCGGGGATCACGGCGAGGGCGCTGGCGCGGGACATGCCGGCCAGCAGGTGGGAGCCGGTGCCGCTGACGGGAGTCACGACGTGCTGGCCCTTCTCGAGCGAGAGCCCCACCCGCAGGTACGACGTCTTGGCCAGCGGGCTGCGCAGCTCGAAGCGCGTCACCGCCTGCACGCGCGGGCGCTCGAGCGGGGTGACCCCCAGCATCTTGCGCAGCGCCGGCCGCACGAAGGTCTCGAAGCTGACCAGCGCGCTGACCGGGTTGCCGGGCAGGCCGAACACCGGTGTGGACTCCGGGCCGATGGTCCCGAAGCCCTGGGGCATGCCGGGCTGCATGGCCACCTTGTCGAAGGACACGGTGCCCAGGCGGGAGAGCACCTCCTTGACGACGTCGTACGCGCCCACGGACACGCCGCCGGAGGTGACCAGGACGTCGGCGCGCACGAGCTGGTCCTCCAGCGTGGCCTCGAGCGCCCGGGGGTCGTCGGGGACGATGCCCACGCGGTAGGCGATGGCGCCGGCCTCGACGGCGGCGGCGGTGAGCGCGGGGCTGTTGGCGTCGGCGATGCGGCCGGGACCGAGCGGCTGACCGGCCTCGACCAGTTCGCTGCCGGTCGACACGACGACCACGCGCGGGCGGGGGCGCACGAGGACCCGGGAGCGCCCGACCGCTGCGGCGAGGCCGATCTGGACCGCACCGAGGCGCGAGCCGGCGGCCAGCACCGTGTCCCCCGAGGCGACGTCCTCCCCCACGCGCCGGACGTTGGCGCCCTCGACGGGCGCTCGTCGGATCACGACGGTGGCGACGCCGCCGTCGGTCCACTCGACGGGGATCACCGAGTCGGCGCCGGCCGGCACCGCAGCGCCGGTCATGATGCGCACGCACGACCCTGCCGAGACCCGCAGCGGGGACGCAGGTCCCGCGGCGACGTCCCCGGTGACGGGCAGGACCACCGGGTCGTCCGCGGTCGCCGAGGCGACGTCGGCGACGCGGACGGCGTAGCCGTCGACCGCCGAGTTGTCGAAGCCAGGCAGCGGCGCAGGTGCGACGACGTCCTCGGTGAGCACGCAGCCGTGGGCCTCGAGCAGGTTCATGGCCAGCGGTGACAGCGGCTGGACGACGTCCAGGATCCGTCCCAGGTGCTGGGCGACCGAGATCACGGGCGTGCGTCGAGCGGGTCGCGCAGGCCGATCGGGGTCATGTGCCGACCCTACGACGAGCGCAGGCCGGGCTCGGCCGCGACGTCCGGCAGCGTCCGGGCGGGCGGCGCCTGGGGAGGCGGCGTCTCGGCGGGCGCGACCTGCCAGCCGTCGCGCCCGGCCGCCTTGGCGGCGTACAGCGCCTCGTCGGCGCGGCGCAGCAGCGTCGTGGCCGTCGTGCCGTGGTCGGGGAAGACGGCGACGCCGATGCTGACCGTCACGTCGAGCGAGGTCTCGTCCGCGTCGCCGAACGGCCTGCGGCGCACGGCGGCCAGGATGCGCTCGGCGGCCTGCACCGCCCCCGCCGGGCCGGTCTCGGGCAGGACGACCACGAACTCCTCGCCGCCGTAGCGGGCACAGGTGTCGACGTCGCGCACCTGGGCGCGCACGCGCGCGGCGAGCTCGACGAGCACGGCGTCGCCGCGTTGGTGGCCCCAGACGTCGTTGACGAGCTTGAAGTGGTCGAGGTCGAGCAGCAGCAGCGCCAGCGGACGGCCGAACCGGGCGGCACGCTCGATCTCCTTGCCCACCGTGACCGTGAAGCCCCGGTAGTTCGTCAGGCCGGTCATGGCGTCGGTCACGGACAGCCGGCGGGCCTCCTCGTGCAGCAGCACGTTGTCGACCGCGACCGTCGCCTGGCTGGTGAAGGTCTTGAGCAGCGCGAGGTCGTCCTCGGTGAAGTCCGCGTCGCCGGCCCGGTCCCACAGCAGCAGCACGCCCACCACCTGCCCCGAGCTCATGAGCGGCAGCGCCACGAACGGGACACCGGCGGGCTCGCCCGGCGCCGGTGCGCGCTCGCCGGGACCCGTGCCGGACCGGCCTCGCAGGGGCGCGCGGGTGCGCGCCACCTCTCCGCTCAGGCCGACGCCGACCGGGACCCGCAGCCCTTCGGGGACGCCGCGCGCGGCCAGCTCGTGCCCGACCGACAGGACCAGCTCGTCGGCCACCGCACCGCCCATGAGCACCGCTCCGGAGCGGGCGCCGGTCGTGGCACGTGCCGTCTCGAGCACCACGGCGAGGATGCGGTCGAGGTCGTGGGTGCCGGACAGCGCGTCGCCGAGGCGGCCCACGCCGGCGCGCAGCTGCTGGCCGCTGCGCTCCAGCGCCTCGACGTGCACCCGCAGCTCCTCGGTCATGACGTTGAACGACTGGGCGAGGCGGCCGACCTCGTCACGACTGCGCACGGGGATGGTCGTCGCGAGGTCACCGCCCGCGACCCGGCTGGCCGCCGACCCCAGCTCCTCGAGCGGGCGGGTGGTGGCGCGGGCCAGGCCCGCGCCGATGACGGCGGCGAGCACCCCCGCACCGACGACGAGCAGGGGGTAGAGCATCTGCGCCGTCCGCAGGTCGAGCCGGGCGGCCTGCGCCACCAGGGCGCCGGAGGAGGAGCCCGGCGCCGACGGGACGGCCACCGCCACCTGGCCGTCGCGCTCGACCAGCCTGCCGAGCTCGGACAGTGCGGCACGGACCAGGGCCGGGGCCACCGTCGCGCTGGCCGCGACCGGCTCCCCGTCGGCGAACAGGACGACGTCGGCCCTGCCGGCCCTGGCTCCCAGTCCGCGCACCCACGCGTCGTCGAGGTCCAGCGCCGCCACGACCGAGCCGGCGGGTTCCCCGTCCGCCGAGCGCAGCTGCTGCGTGACCACCAGCTGCCCACCGGTCGGCGTGCGCGCCACCGCGCCGGCCGTGCACTGGGGCGCCTGCTGGGCGGGCTCGCTCCCGGCGCCGGCGCGCAGCCGGCCGGCGGCGTCGAGGACCTGCACGCCACTGACCGCCTCGACCTCCACCAGCCGCGTCAGGGCCGGGCCGAGAGCGGCTCCCGGCTGCCCGGCGGCACGGGCTGCGGTCGCGGCAGCGCTGACCACCCGCGAACAGCGCTCCTCGATGCTGGAGACGGCGAGCGCCGCGCTCGAGGTGAGGTTCTCCGCCTGCAGCCGCGCGACCTCCCGCGGGAGCAGCGCGAAGACCAGGACGCCGGCGACCAGCAGCGGCACGAGGACGAGCAGCAGGAAGGCGGCCGTCAGCCGGGTCCGCAGGGTCACACGCTCCTCCTGAGCGCCGCGGGGCCTTCACACCGCGTGAGGGGGCCGGTGCACCATGGTCCCACGACCTACCCGTGAGGTGGACATCGACAAGCAGGCGTGGCGGGCGGCGCTCCTGTCGCGCCGGGCCCGGATCGGCGCCCGGGAGCGGGCGGACACCGCCGCCGCCCTGGTGGCCGCCCTGCGCCCGCTGTCCGGCGGCGGACCGGTCGCGGCGTACGCCTCGGTGGGCACCGAACCGGACACCGGGCCGCTGCTGGCGGTCCTGCCGGAGGTCCTGCTGCCGGTGCTGCTGCCCGACGGCGACCTCGACTGGGTCCGTTGGGAGGGGGAGCTGGTCCAGGGGCCGCGCGGGCTGCGGCAGCCCCCGGGGCCGCGCCTCGGCCGCGACGCCGTCGCGGACTGCGCGGTGGTGCTCGTCCCCGCACTGGCCGTCGACGCCGAGGGCACGCGCCTGGGGCGGGGCGGCGGCTCGTACGACCGGGCCCTGGCGCGGGCCGCAGGCCTGACCGTGGCGGCGCTGCACGCCGGCGAGCTGGTGGCCCGGCTGCCGCGCGAGGCGCACGACCGGCCGGTCGGCGCCGCGGTGCTCCCGGGTCAGGGCCTGGTGCCGCTCCCGGCTCCCGACCCTGCGACGATGCCCGCGTGAGCATCGGCTTCGACGACCTCCTGTCCGCCAACCGCGAGTACGCCGCACGTCCCCGCGCGCCCCTGGCCGGGCGCGCCGCACGCGGCCTCGCGGTCGTCACGTGCATGGACTCGCGCATCGAGCCCCTGCAGATGCTGGGGCTGTCGCCCGGCGACGCGAAGATCCTGCGCAACGCCGGAGCTCGGGTGACCGACGACGTCCTGCGCACGCTGGTGCTGGCTGTGCACCTGCTCGGGGTCGACCGGGTGATGGTGGTGGCCCACACCGACTGCCGGATGGCCACGGTCACCGACGAGCAGGTGCACGCGTCGATCGGCGAGCAGTCGGGCATCGACACCCGCAGCCTGCAGTTCGCCACGATGGCCGACCAGCTGGCCAGCCTGGCGCACGACGTGCAGCGGGTGCGCAGCTGGCCGTACCTGCCGTCCGGGCTGCCGGTGCTGGGCTGCCGCTACGACGTGGCGACCGGTGCGCTGGAGGTCGCCGTCCCGGCGCAGTGAGCTACCCGCGCTCGGGCGGGTCGACCGCGATCACGCGGTGCAGTCCGCTGATCCGCAGCTCGCGGACGACGGCGGCGCTCGGGGCGCGGACCACCATCTCCCCGCCGCCGTCCCGCAGTCGTCGGTGCCCCGACACGAGGACGGCCAGCGCCGCGGACGACAGGTGGGCGACCCGCGACAGGTCGAGCACGACGCGGCGGCGCGGGGCGACGGCGTCCTCGAGCAGCGCCCGCAGCCGGTCGGCGCCCGCGGTGTCGAGATCGCTGTCGACGTCGAGGACGACCTCCTGCCGGTCGGGACGGGACGGAGGCGCCGGGGTCGGCTCCGGCCGGTCGGGACGGGACGGAGGCGCCGGGGTCGGCTCCGGCCGGGCGGCGGCGCGACGGCTCCCGGACACCGGCGCCGGGCGGGCCCTGCCGCCGCGCCCTGCCGGCGACTCGCTCACGGCGACCTCCTTCCCCGGGCCGCGGACCCTACCGTCGCAGGACCGGCCTGCGCCGTACACTGGCACTCCCGCCACTCGAGTGCCAGCCGTCGAGGAGAGACCGTGCCGACCTACCAGTACGCCTGCACCGCGTGCGACGAGCGACTGGAGGCGGTGCAGTCCTTCTCCGCCGCGCCGCTGACGCAGTGCCCGGCCTGCGGGGGCAGGCTGCGCAAGGTCTTCAGCGCGGTCGGTGTCGTCTTCAAGGGCTCGGGCTTCTACAAGAACGACAGCCGCAGCAGCGCCAAGGCGAACGGGTCGTCCGACGGTGCGGGCTCGGGCGACAAGGCCTCGAGCGGCGCGGCTGCCTCGACCTCGTCGGACTCGTCGTCGGGTTCGACGGCCAGCGGTTCGTCGTCGGGATCGTCGACGTCGTCGTCCGGCGGTGGGTCGTCGGCGGCTCCGGCTGCGGCCGGGAGCAAGACCGCCTGACCGGTCTGTGGACGGGCGCTGACCGCCCTCGGTCCTGCCGGTCGCCGACCTAGGGTCGGCCTCCGCAGAGGGAGCGGGAGGTCGGAGTGGACGAGGTCGGAGCGGCCGGAGGGTCAGCGGGACACGGACGGCCCGGCCCGGGCGTCACGAGCCTGCTCCCGTGCGGAGCCCTCGCGTGAACCCGCCCGGCGCGGCTCCCGCGGCGGCCCGCGACCTGCGCCGCGCGCTGGCCCGGCACCGGGTGCTGCTGGCGTCCGGCCTGGCCGCAGGCGCCGTCGCGGCCGGCCTGACGACGCTCGCACCGACGCCGACCCCGACGACGCCGGTCGTCGCGGCCGCCCGTGACGTCGGCGGCGGAGCGGTGCTGTCGGCGGACGACCTGACCGTGGTCGCCGTCCCCTCCGGCCTGGCGCCGGCGGGGGCCCTGCGCGACCCGGCGCTCGCGGTGGGCCGCTCGCCGGCCGGCCCGGTGCGCCAGGGGGAGGCCCTGACCGACGTGCGCCTGCTGGGCTCCGGGCTCCTGCCGGAGGGCCCCGAGGTCGCGGCGCCGGTACGCGTCGCCGAACCCGCCATGAGCGCCCTGGTGCGGGCCGGAGACCTGGTCGACGTGCTCGCCGCGGCGCCCGAGGGCGGCCCGGCCGCGGCGACCGTCGTGTCAGCCGTGCGCGTGCTGTCGGTGCCGCTCGCCGACGACGACACCGGCGAGGGGGCGCTGCTCGTCGTCGCGGCCACCCGGGCGGCCGCCGCGCGGCTGGCCGCCGCCGCCGTCACGGGTCGCCTCTCGGTGGTCGTCCACGGCCGGTGACCCGCACGGGTCGGCCCGAGGGCGGGCGCGGCGGGCCGCACACCGTCAGGAGCGGTCGGCCGGGCGCTTGGGAGGCTTGCCCCGCCAGGCGAGCGAGCGGGCGTCGAGCTCCCGCAGCAGCGGGTCCCCCTCCTCGAGCAGCCGCTCCGCGAGCGCCACGGCGCCCGCGAGCTGCGCGTCGTCGAGCTGGATGAAGGCGGTCCGCCGGCGGTCCAGCACGTCGTACCAGCAGCCGCCGACGGCGTCGTCGAGCAGGACGCGGCCGAAGCAGTGGTCGTCGCGCAGCACCCACCCCTGCTCGCGGGCGGCGGCCGGCAGCAGCCGACGCACGAGCGTCCGGTAGCGGGCCTCGAGCTCGGTGCGACCGCTCACCGTCACGTCCTCTCCTCGACCGGCGCCCGGCCGTGGCGCTCGCTCACCCCGCCCGCACTCACCCGTGGTGCGGCGGCACCTCCCGCAGGAGGCGCTCGTCGTCGTCGGGGCGGACGGGCTCCGGGGCGTCGTCGAGCAGGTCGACGCTCGGGTCGACCTCCGGCCGCGCCCCCGGCGGCCCGACGGCACGGCGACGCCGGCGCGCGGGGGCGGCGTGCCCCTGCGCGCCGGCGTCGGTCGCGTCCTGCGGAGCGGTCAGCCCCGGTGCTCCCCGCGGCGGCCGAACAGCGACGCGGCCTGCTGCTGGACCGTCACCAGCAGGTCCGAGCGACGCTCGGGGTCCTTCACGGCTGCCGTCGCCGACTGCACCTGCGGGCTGGCCGCCACGGCGGTCGCGACCTGGCTGAGCTCGTCGTAGCGCTCGCGCCCGGCCTTGGCGCCCAGGACGTAGCCGCCACCGGCCGTCGACAGGACCACGAGGTCCCACACCTTGCGAGCCACGGACCTGCGCGCCTTGCGTCCCCGCCGAGCGACCCGCGTCGGGACGGCGGCGACCGCGCCGGCCTTGCGGCGGCGGCTGCGCCGCGAGCCGCCGCTCGTGGCCTTGCTGAGCGAGGAGGACGCGTCGCGCGCCGACTTCGACGCGGCGGCCGACGCGGCAGACACCGACGCCGACGCCTTGCGCGTGCTCTGCTGCGCGCTCCGGGACGCCGCCGCGAGCGCCGCAGCGGCCTGCCGCTTCTGCCGCCGGCTCGTCTTGGAGGCGGTCGTGGAGACCGCGGACAGCGTGGCGGCGGCCTGCCGCTTCTGCTTGCGCGACCTGCGCGCAGCCGTGCTGGAGGCCTGCGCCTGGCGCCGTGCGGCCTCGCGCGCGGCCTTCGCCGCCGCGTCCGCGGCCTGCCGACGGACCAGCTCGGCCGCGGTCTGCGCTCCGGCCAGCGTCGTGCCGGCCGAGGACAGCGCCGACGCCGACCCGGACTGCAGGGTCTTGCGGAGGCGGTCGGCCCGTGCGGCCGGCGCGTTGCGGCGACGGGCGCGGGCGTCGCGGGCCCGCAGGGCCAGCCCGACGGCCGCCACGATGCCGGCGATCACACCCAGGGGGGTCAGCGCCGGTCCGGTGCCCGACGAGGAGGGGCTCGAGCTCGCCGGCGTCGGGGCGGGCGCGCTGGTCTGCGTGGTCCCCTGGCTCACCCGGCGCAGGGTGGGCGGCGGCAGCGACGGCTCGGGTGTCGCGACGGGCGGGGCTGCCGGGGCGGGGGCGTCGGCGGTCTCGGGGACGTCGGCGGCGTCGTCAGCCTCGTCGGTGACGAAGGCCTCCGGCTGGTCGACGTAGGTGACCTCGCCCTCGGGCACCGTCGTGGAGGCCGCGGAGGGGTCGAGCACGGGCAGGTCCTCCCCCGTCTCCACCAGCCCCGCGGGCTGCGCGTCGGCCGGGCCGAGCCCCTCGGTGGCGGTGTCGAGCCGGGTGTCGTCGTCGCCCGTCGTCCCGGTGTCGAGGTCGCTGCGCGTGTTGTCGCTGCTCCCGACCGCAGCGGTGGTCGCTGCCACGCCGGCCACGGCTCCTCCGCCCGCCGCAACCGCCGTGCTGGTCGTCGACGTGCTGGTGGTCGAGGTCCCGGTGTCGGACGTGCCGAGGTCCGCGCCCGACGCGCTGTCGGTCGGCAGCAGGCTGCCCGAGTCGCTGGTCTCGACCGGCACGCCGTAGTGCCGGTACAGCTCGAGCTCCTCGGCCTTGCTCAGCTGGTCGTCGTCGCCCACGGTCGGCGCGGCGAGGACCTCGTCGCGGCTGAAGCGCACCCGCACGCTGCCGTCGGTGTCGGTCGCCTCCAGCGCCGGGATGAAGCGGCGGCCGCCGCCCTCGACCTCGACGTCGAGCCACTCCGCGACCCCCGTGGCGGTGTCGGCGAACACGCCGACGCAGCGCCCGAGGGCCTGCCCCGTGCGGTCGGAGACGTCACGCCCCTCCCAGGACTTGGCCTGCGTACGGTCCGGCAGCTCCATGTGCACTCCCTCGTCTTGCCCGACGCACGACGCGTGCGTGACTGGTCTCCGGCCGTACCCCGGGAACGGTCGTCGCAACAACAGCACGCCGGATCGGCCCGCCACGTGGTCGGGGCGGGTCCCAGGGGGTAGGCCGACCTGCATGCCGATCGCGCGCGCCGCCCTCGACCTGGCGCTGTGGCCGGTGGGGCTCGCCTTCGCCGCCCCCGGCCTGGCGCTGTCCGCCGCGAGCGGGCTGGTGCGCGTCGCGCTGCGGGGACCGGAGGAGCTGCGCCGCTTCGGCGACGTCCTCGACCGGGCGCAGGCGCTGCTGTCAGCAGTGGAGCCGCCGGTCCTGCGGGCCGCCTCCCAGCTGGACCGGCAGGTCGTCGACGACCTGGTCCTGTCGGCCCGGGCCGCACCTGCGCTGGTGACGACCGCGTCGTCGGCGGTGGCCCAGTTCGAGCTGTTCGTCGACTACGCGCAAGGCGCGCGGGCGGCGGCCGACCGGCTGCTGCTCGACGTCTCGGCGCTGCTGGAGCGCACCGACGCAGCGGTCTCCCGCACCGAGCAGCTGGTGACCGCCGCGACACCGGTCGTCGCGGCGGCCGACCGCACGGTCGGGCGGGCGGACGCCGTCGCGGCCGGTGCGGAGAGTCTGCTGGGGCGGGTCGACGAGATCGCGGAGCGCGCGGCCGGGACGGTGGGCAGCGCCGACGCCCTGATGGGCACCGTCGACGGGCTCGTGGCCCGGGTGTCGCTCGTGGTCGAGCTCGCCGAGGCGCTGGCCGGGACCGCGCGGGGAGCCGTCGACGACGCGGTCAGCCTGGTCAGCGCCGCCCGACCCGTCCTCGAGGACGCGGTGTCGCTCGTCGACCGGGCGCGGCCGACGGTCGGTGACGCCGCCGCCCTGGTCGAGCGCGTGCGGCCGGTGGTGGACGAGGCCGTCGACGCGGCCGAGCGCGCGCGGCCGGCCGTGGAGCAGCTCGTCGACCTCGCCGCGCAGGCCCGGCCCGCCGTGGAGCAGGCCGTCGCCCTCGGGGAGCAGCTCGTCGAGCCCGCACGCGTGCTCGTCCCCGTCCTGCACACGCAGGCTCCCGCCTTCGCAGCCCTGCTGCCGGAGCTCGTGGCGGCGCTGGGTGACCTGCTCGCCGACCTGCCCGAGCTGCTGCGGCGCATCGACGTCGACGTGCTCCCGACGCTGCGCCAGCTGCGCAGCACCCCCGGCGACGTGCGGGCGCTGCGCGACACGGTCGCCGACATCGAGCCGCTCGTCGGAGAGGTGGAGGCGGAGCTCGCCGGGCTCCCCGGCTCCACGCTGCTGCGCCGGCGCGGCCGCAAGCAGGAGCCGGCCCAGGCCCCGGCAGCCCGGTCGGCGCGGACCGGTCCGGCGCCCGCCGAGCCCGCGCCCGTGCCCGTGCCCGTGCCCGTCGAGCCGGTCGCCCTCGAGCCCTCGGCCGGCTCCGCTCCGGTGGCCCCGGGCTCGACGCCCGGGCAGTAGGCTGCCGGGGCCTTGCCTCCGTAGCTCAGTGGACAGAGCGCCTCCGTCCTAAGGAGGGCGTCGGGAGTTCGATTCTCTCCGGGGGCACCAGCGCGACGAGCGGCTCGAGCAGCCGGCCCGCGCGCCGTCCGAGGACCGCCTCCCGCCGGCACCGGGGTTGCTGCTAGACAGCACAGGCACCTCGACGACTGGAGAACCATGGCCACCGCTGCACCGATGCCCCTCCGCCTGCCCGTGCTGGCCGACGTCGTGCCGGGCGCACGGGTGCGGGACGCCGTCCTGGTGACCGGAGCCGCGCTGCTGACGGCCGTGCTCGCCCAGGTCTCGGTGCCCGTCGCCGGATCGCCGGTGCCGATCACCGGCCAGACGCTGGCCGTGGTCCTGACCGCCGCGGCACTGGGGCCGGCCCGGGGCGTCGCCGGGCAGGCGCTCTACGTGCTGCTGGGCGCCGTGGGGCTGCCGTTCTACTCCGACGCCTCGAGCGGCTTCGACGTCGTGGTCGGGGCCACCGGGGGCTACCTGCTCGGCTTCCTGCCCGCCGCGCTGCTCATCGGGCTCGCCGCCCGGCAGGGCCACGACCGGCGCGTGACGCGGGCCCTTCCGCTGTTCCTCGCCGGGCAGCTCGTCATCTTCGCCGTCGGGGTCCCGTGGCTGGCCGTCGCCGCGGGCCTGTCCCCGGCGCAGGCCCTCGACGCGGGCTTCTACCCCTTCATCGTCGGCGGCGTCGTCAAGGCGGCGATCGCCGGCCTGCTCCTGCCGGCGGCGTGGCGGCTCGTCGGGACCGGGCGCCCCGGCGCGAGCGACTGACTCCGCGACCTACGGCCCCCGACCCCCGACGCGCCGGAGCCCGGCCCCTCGTCGAGGGGCCGGGCTCCGGACTGCCTGCGCTGCGACTACCGGCGGGTGCTGGTGCCGTACGTCGCGGTGGGGGCGTCGTCCGAGGCGGCGACGGTGCGGCCCGTCGGCGCGCTCGTGTAGGTCGGCTCGCTCGGGTAGGCGTCCGAGGCGGGAGCGCCAGCAGCCGGGCCGCTCGCGGCCTGCGCCCGGACGTTGGCGCTCTCGGACTCGGCGCGGTTGAGCATGCTCTCCCAGCGGCTCTGCATGGGCTTGATCAGACCGCCGCCCGCGCCGATGATGATCACACCGGCGACGGTGCCGAGGATCGTGTACAGCAGCGGGCCGGTGACCGTGGTGGCGATGCCGACCTGGTCGAGCGCCGACTTCACGAAGCCGAGCAGGATGAGGATGCTCGCGACGTTGGCGAGCACCTTGCCGTAGGACAGCCCGCCCAGCGCGTTCTCGATGAACGACTTGACCGTGCCGGCGATGACCGCCCCGATGACGACCAGCACGATCGCCACGATGATCCGCGGGATGAGCGCGATGAACGCGGCGAGCGGCTCCTGCAGGGCGTTGATGCCCAGCGTGCCGACGGCCGCGGACAGGAACGGGATGAAGATGGCGAAGAAGACGAGCTTGGCGACGATGTCGCTGGCGTCGTACGAGCTGCGGGACAGCGCCTTCTTGATGCCGCCGCGCTCGACCGCGCGGTCGAAGCCGGCCTTCTCCAGGCCCTTGTCCACCAGCTTGGCGATGATCTTGGCGACGAAGTAGCCGATGAGCAGGATGACCAGGAAGCCGAGCAGCTTCGGGACGAAGGTGGCGAAGGTCGAGATGCCGTCCCTGACGGGCGTCTCGAGGTCGAGCGCGAGCGGTGCAGCCATGTGGTTTCCTCCGGTACGGGACAGTGTCCGGAGCGTGCGCCGCCCCGGTGTTGCCCCCTGTGTGCCCGTTCGCGCGGATCTGATCGCGTCCAGTGATCGTCGATGTGGCCACCGCTGCGTGACCGTTCGACAGCCATCAGTGGCCAGGCGTCACGTTTGACGGGCTGAGCGGGCGTGCTCGGTCGCCGCGTCCTACGGTGCCCGGCGTGACGACCGCCGTCCTGTGGTTCCGCCGCGACCTGCGCCTCGCCGACCACCCCGCCCTGCTGGCCGCCCGTGACGAGGCCGACCAGGTGCTGCCGCTGTTCGTCCTGGACGACGTGCTGCGCGGGACGTCCGGTGCGCCCCGCCTGGCGTTCCTCTACCGCTGCCTGCGCGAGCTGGAGGAGCGCACCGACGGCCGGCTGCGCGTGCTCACCGGGCGGCCCGAGCAGGTGGTGCCGCACGTCGCGGCCCAGGTCGGGGCCAGCGGTGTGCACGTCAGCAGTGACCACGCGCCGTACGGCCGCGAGCGCGACCGGCGCGTCCGGGAGGCGCTCGGCGAGGTGCCGCTCGTCGCCACCGGATCGCCGTACGGCGTGACGCCCGGGACGCTCCACAAGGCCGACGGCACGCCGTTCAAGGTCTACTCGCCGTTCGCGCGGGCCTGGTCCGCACGCGGCCTGCACAGCCCGGCGCCCGCCCCGGGGACCGTGCGCTGGACCGACGGCGGCCTGCCGACCGACGGCGTGCCGGCCGACCCGGACCTGCACGGCGTGGTGCTGCCCGCCGCCGGCGAGACGGCGGCCCTGGACCGGTGGCGCACGTTCGTCGGCGAGGGCGTGGCCGGCTACGCGCGCACCCGCAACCGCCCCGGCGCGGACGGCACCAGCGGCATGTCGGTGCACCTGAAGTACGGCACGGTGCACCCCCGCACCCTGCACGCGGCCCTGGGCGGTGAGGGCGCGGGCGAGGGCGGCGGCAAGCTGGCCGGCGAGCTGGTCTGGCGCGACTTCTACGCCGACGTCCTGTGGCACGCGCCCGGGTCCGCCCGCCACGAGCTGCAGCCGGCGATGGCCTCGCTGCAGTACGACGAGGGGCCCGAGGCCGACCGGCGCTTCGAGCGCTGGGCGACCGGGACGACCGGCTACCCGATCGTCGACGCCGGGATGCGGCAGCTGCGGCACGAGGCGTACGTCCACAACCGGGTGCGCATGATCGTCGGGTCGTTCCTGTGCAAGGACCTGCACCTGCACTGGCGCCGCGGTGCCCGCCACTTCATGCAGCACCTGCGCGACGGCGACCTGGCCAGCAACCAGCACGGCTGGCAGTGGATCGCGGGGACGGGCACCGACCCCTCGCCGTACTTCCGGGTCTTCAACCCGGTCAAGCAGGGCCGCGACCACGACCCCGACGGCGAGTACGTCCGCCGCTGGGTGCCCGAGCTGCGCGGGCTGTCGGCCCGGCACGTGCACGAGCCCTGGCTGCTGCCGGGCGGTCCGCCCGACGGCTATCCGCTGCCCGTCGTCGACCACGCCAGCGAGCGCGCGGAGGCTCTGCGCCGCTACGCGGCCGTCAAGGGCTGACGCTCGTCCGCCCCCCGCCGGGGTAGGGAGGGGGCTCGGCGCAGGTCGGACGACGAGGACGGGGACGACGTGACGGGCACGCGGCACGACGAGCACGAGCACAAGGCGCAGCGCCTGCGCGGGCTGATGGACGCACAGGAGCTCGACACCGTGCTGCTGCGCTCGCCCGGAGGTGCGGCCTGGTGGTCGTGCGGCGGGGCCACGCACATCGTGGCCACGCCCGAGGTGGGTGTCGCCACGCTCGTGGTGACCCGGGACGGCGACGCGCTGCGGACGACCGTGGTGACCGCGGTGATCGAGGCGCCACGCCTGCGAGCCGAGGAGCTCGCCGGGATCGAGGCGCAGTGGCAGGTCCTGCCGTGGGCGACCCCGGTCGAGTCGGTCCTGCCGACCGGCCCGCGGGTCGGCACCGACGTGCCCCTCGCCGGCTGCCGTGACGTCGGCGCGGAGCTGGCCCGGCTGCGGTGGTCGCTGCTGCCGCCCGAGGTGGACCGGGTCCGGGCGCTGGGCGGCGAGGCGGCCTCGGCGCTGACGCAGGCCTGCTCGACGCTGGCGCCGAGCGACACCGAGTGGCACGCGGCGGCGGTCGCGGACGCCGCGCTGCGCGAGCGGGGGATCGACCCGGTCGTGCTCCTGGTCGCGGGCGGCGACCGGCTGCCGGTCCACCGGCACCCGCTCCCCACGGGCGGCCCGCTCGGCGGGCTGGCGATGCTCGTCGCCTGCGGCCGGCGTGCGGGCCTGATCGTCTCGCTGACCCGCTTCGTCGGCACGCCCAGCGCCGAGGGCGCGGACGCCTTCGAGCGGATCCTGCGGGTCGACGCCGCCGTCAACGCGGCCACCCGCCCGGGGCGTCAGGTGCGGGAGGTCTTCGCCGACCTCCAGGCGGCGTACGTCGCGCAGGGCTTCGCGGACGACGAGTGGACGCGGCACCACCAGGGCGGGCCCGCCGGGTACGCGCCGCGCGACTTCCTGGGCGACCCGACGCGCACCGAGGTGGTCGAGCCGTCCCAGCTGTTCGCCTGGAACCCCAGCGCACCGGGGGTCAAGAGCGAGGACACGGTCCTGGCGACGGACTCGGGCCCGGAGGTGGTCACGGTCGACCCGGCCTGGCCGTCCCGGGAGGTCGACGGCCTGCTCCGCCCGCTCCCCCGCCCGTACGGCTGAGCCCGGAGACGGCACGCCGCCCGACCCGAGGTCGGACGGCGTGCCGGGCGCAGGAGGCGGAGGTCAGCCGCCCATCGAGGGGCCGCCCGTCGACGGCGGGTCGCCGGGGTCGCCCATCACGAGGCCCTCGATGTTGTGCTTCTGGACGATCGGCGTCAGCTCGTCGACGATCGGGCACTTCAGGTGGTCGCGGACGACCTGCGGGAGGCTCTCGTAGAAGGCCCGGGTGACCCGCGGGGAGTGCTCGACGGCCTTGCTGTCGCTGGGCGCGTCGAGGCCGAAGACGAGCACCGGGCGGGCGAGCTGCGACCGGTTCCTCGTCCCGCGGTGGATCGTCAGGGCCGAGCGGATGGAGATGTCGCCGCGCTGCGGGTACTTGCGCACCGCCCGCTCGACGTAGCGGGGGTAGTGCGACCGGGGCGGGAACATGCCGTGGTCGAACTCGGGGCTGTCGTCCCACTGCGTGCCCGGCGCGATCTCGAACGGCCCCATCTCGTCGGTGGTGTCGACGCAGGTGACGTTGACCGCCAGGGACGTCAGGCGCCGGTCGCGGCGGGTCTCCTCCGGCATCGGGAAGTCGCGGTGCCAGGGCTGGTCCATCGCGCCGGCGAACGGGATGTCGAAGCCGACCTCGACGATCTCGTAGTCCGGGCCGAGCACCTCGGTGGCGATGTCGACGATCCACGGGTGGGACGCCAGGTCGGTGAAGCCCCGGATCTGCTCCGGGTGCAGCTCGACGTACCAGCGCTGCGGCCCCCGTCCGATGGCGCCGCCCTCTCGCGAGCGCGCCTCCTCGAAGGCGGCCATCACGTCCTCGCCGAGGCGGTCGGCCCACTCGGGCGAGAAGGCGCCCTTCAGACCGATGATCCCGTCGGTCGTCAGGGTGCGCAGCAGCTCGTCGCGGCGCGTGTCGTCCAGGGGCTGGACGGCGGTCGTGGTCATCGGTCCTCCGCGGGCGGCGTTCCAGGTCGGGCAGGTGTCGTACACCAGGGTGCACCCTGTCTTGCAACGTTGCAAGACCCCGATAGGGTCAGGTGCACCGGAAGGGGGCGCGGGATGGCCAGCAGCCTCAGGGACGTGGCGCAGCGCGCCGGCGTCTCCGTGCGCACGGTCTCCAACGTCGTCAACGACGCGCCGTACGTCTCGCCGGCCACCCGGGCGCGGGTGCAGTCGGCGCTCGAGGAGCTCGACTACCGGCCCAACCTCGCCGCCCGGACGCTGCGGCAGGGCCGGTCGGGACTGCTGGGACTCGTCGTCCCGGAGATCGACTCGCCCTACTTCGCCGAGCTCGCCGGCCTGGTCGCCGACGCGGCCGAGCGCTCCGGCGCCACGCTCGTCGTCGACCAGACCCGCGGCGACGCCGACCGCGAGCGGCGGCTGCTCTCGGGGCCGTCCGGCCAGTTCGTCGACGGCCTGCTGCTCAGCCCCTGGGCGCTGTCGCCGGCAGAGGTGGCGGGCCGCCGGCAGGGCGTGCCCCTGGTGCTGCTCGGGGAGCGGTACGACCCGAGCGTCGACCACGTCGGCGTGGACAACGTCGCCGCCGCGCGGACCGCCACGGCCCACCTCATCGCCCTCGGGCGCCGACGGGTCGCCGCCCTGGGGCTGCAGCCCCACCTGGTCAACTCGACGGCGCTGCAACGGGTGACGGGCTACCGGCAGGCCCTGGCCGCCGCCGGCCGGCCGGCCGAGCCGCAGCTGGAGGTGCCGGTCGAGCGGCTGCACCGCGTCGACGGCGCTCGGGCGATGCGGCACCTGCTCGCGCTGCCCGACCCGCCGGACGCCGTCTTCTGCTTCACCGACGAGCTCGCCCTCGGCGCGATGCGGGTCGCCTGGGAGCGCGGTGTGCGCGTCCCCGACGACCTCGCGCTCGTGGGCTTCGACGACGTCGAGGACGGCCGCTGGTCGCGCCCGTCGCTGAGCACCGTCTCGCCCGACAAGGCGACCCTGGCCGAGGTGGCGGTCGCCCGGCTGCTGGCGCGGGTCGGCGGCAGCGACGAGCCGGCGCTCAGCACGACCACCCCGCACGCGTTGCTCGTGCGCGAGTCCAGCGCCTGAGCCGGGCGGGCAGCGGGCGCAGGTGCCGGCGGCCGGTCGTCGCGCCCAGCGGGGGTAGTGGCCCGTCATGCCGCGACCCGACTGGCCGACCGCCGCCCCGTACGTCCCCGCGACCGCGTCGCTGGCCGAGCTCGCCGCGGCGATGGACGGCTGCCGCGGCTGTCCCCTGTGGGAGCCCGCGACGCAGGCGGTCCCGGGCGCCGGCCCGGACGGGGCACGGGTCGTGCTCGTCGGTGAGCAGCCCGGCGACGTGGAGGACGTGCAGGGCCGCCCCTTCGTCGGGCCGGCCGGGCGGCTGCTCGACGAGGCCCTGCAGGAGGCGGGCGTCGACCGCGCCTCGGCCTACGTCACCAACGCGGTCAAGCACTTCAAGTTCCGCGCCTCGGGCAAGCGGCGCATCCACGCCTCCCCCGACACCTGGGAGGTCCGGGCCTGCACGCCGTGGCTGCAGGCGGAGATGGCGCTGCTGAAGCCGGAGGTCGTGGTGCTGCTGGGCGCCACGGCCGGCAAGGCGGTGTTCGGCCCGTCGTTCCGGGTGACGCAGAGCCGCGGCGTGCTGATGCCCTGGCCGCCGTCCGGCGACGACGCCCGCTTCGGCGCGGGGCAGGCGCTCGCGACGCTGCACCCCTCGGCGGTCCTGCGCGCCGACGACCGCGACGCCGCCTTCGCCGGGCTGGTCGCCGACCTGCGGGTGGTCGCCGGGGTCCTGTGACCGGCGGGGCCGACGGCCCCGCTCGTCCCTGCAGCCGGATCGGCCTACCGTCGGGGGGTGGACCAGCGGCCGCGGCCCGAGGTGACGGTCACCGATCCGTCGCAGCCCGGTGTGCGCTTCGTGGCCGCGCCGGCCGAGCCGGACGACCTCGAGCCGCCCCCCGAGCACCGGCGCCGCTGGTGGGCGCTGGCCGCCGCGCTGGTCGTGGGCGCCGCCGCGGTGCTCGCGGGGCAGAACGTCGCCGAGCAGCGCCGGCTCGACCGGGTCGTCGACCTGGTCCTGGCCGGGCCGCTGCTGCCGCCGGCGAGCTGGACGTACGACCGGGCGACCGCGACGGCGACGCTCGAGACCTTCCTGCGCCTGCGCAACGTCGGACCGCGGCCGGTGCGGGTGCGGTCGGCCCGGCTGGGCCAGCTGCGCTTCTCCGGCGACGCCGCGCTCCAGGCCCGGTCGGGCACGGCCGTCGTCGCGCTCACCCGCACCGTCCGCTGCCCGGACGACGGGTCGCGCCCGCCGCCCGAGCCGGAGGTCGGCGACACCGTCGGCCTGGAGGTCCAGACACCCGCCGGCCTGCGGCGGGTGGACCTGCAGACGCAGCTGCCCGAGGGGGCCACCGCCCGCTTCAGCTCGTCGAGCGCGTGCGGCTTCTCGGCGCTCGAGGACGCCGTCCGCGTGTTCGGGACGGTCCTGGGGCCGGCCGACGCCCGAGGACGGGTGCCGGTGCGGGTCGCGGTCATCACGACCTCGCAGCGCCGGACGCAGCTGCTGTCGCTCGCCTTCGCGCGCGGCCTGGAGGTGCTGCGGCTCGACGGCGGGTCGACGCGGCTGCCGGTGCCCCTGGAGGGTGCGAGCCTGGGCCGGCGGGCGGTGCGCACCCTCGACGTGACGGTCGGCATCAACTGCAGCGCCCTGATCGCGACCGGCGGCATCCGGCTGGGTGACCTGGACGTGCTGGTCGAGGACGTCGACCAGCGCGACCTCGCCCAGGTGACCGGACGCATCACCGACCCGGCCGTGCTGCGTCAGGCCGTGCGGCGCACCTGCTCGGGCTGACGGGCGTCGTACGCGCGGAACCGCGACGCGCCCGCCGCGACGGCCGCGGTCACCCCGAGCACGGCGAGCCCGCCGGCGATGCTGGAGCCCTGCAGGCCCACGACCTCGGCGCCGGCGCCGGCCCGCGCGTCGCCGAGCCGGGGCCCGCCGGCCACCACCACGATGAACACCCCGCCCAGGCGCCCGCGCATGTCGTCGGGTGCGGCGGCCTGCAGGATCGCCGTCCGGAAGACCGCCGACACCATGTCGGAGGCGCCCGCGGCCGCGAGGCACAGCAGCCCCAGCCCCAGCACGTCGGTCAGCCCGAACAGCGTGATCGACACCCCCCAGGCCCCGATGGCCGCGAGCACCGCCACCCCGTGCCGGTGGACGCGGCCGAACCACCCCGAGAACAGCGCGCCGACCAGCGCCCCGGCCGCGAGCGCCGAGTAGAGCAGCCCGGCGGTCTGCGCCCCGCCGCCGTAGACCTGCTCGGCCAGCGCGGGGAACAGCGCCCGCGGCATGGCGAAGACCATGGCGACGAGGTCGACGACGAAGGTCATGAGCAGCACCTGACGGGTGCGCAGGAACGCCAGGCCCTCCAGGACGCTGGCCGTGCCGGCGCGCCGCCCGCCGCCCTCGGGCGGCATCGCCGGCAGCCCGACGACCGCCAGCAGCGCGGCCGCGAAGGACAGGGCGTCCAGGCCGTACGCCGCGCCGTAGCCGAACCGCGCGACGAGCACGCCCGCGAGCAGCGGGCCGACGGTGACGCCCAGGTTGAACTCCACCTGCTTGAGCGCGTTGGCGGCGGGGAGCAGGCTGACGGGCAGCAGCCGCGGGACGAACGCCTGCCGGGCCGGCGAGTCGACGGCGAACAGCGCAGCCTGCACCGCGACCACGGCGTACAGCAGCCCCACCCGCTCCAGCCCGAGCACCGCCTGCAGCACCAGCACGAGCGCGAGCAGCGCCTGCCCGGAGGTGGTGAGCAGCACCAGGGAGCGGCGGTCGACGGCGTCGGCGATCGCGCCTCCGTAGAGGCCGAACACGATCAGGGGCAGCAGCCCGGCGAGCCCCACCAGGCCGACCGCCGCCGCGGAGCCGGTCAGGTCGTAGACCTGGATCGGCACCGCGACCATCGTCACCTGCGTGCCGATCACCGAGACCGCGTCGCCGAACAGCAGCCGGCGGTACGGCCGGGACACGCGCAGCGGAGTGAGGTCGAGGGTCGCCCCCCGCAGTCGCGCTCGCAGCCCCGACGGGGTCGGTGTCACGGCGCCAGGCGCTCCACGATCCAGACGGCGTCCTGCCTGCGGTAGCGCAGCCGGTCGTGCAGCCGGCTGGGCCGGCCCTGCCAGAACTCGACGGACGACGGCACGACCCGCAGGCCGCCCCAGAAGTCGGGCACCGGCACCTCCGCCCCGGCGAAGCGCTCCTCCAGCTCGGCCCGGCGCCGCTCGAGCACCTCGCGTCCAGGCAGCACCGAGGACTGGCGCGAGACCCAGGCGCCGATCTGCGAGCCGCGGGGCCGGGAGCGGAAGTAGGCCTCGGTGTCCGACCGCGGCACCTGCTCGACGCGCCCCTCGACCGTCACCTGGCGCTCCAGGTCGATCCACGGGAACAGCAGGGTGGCGACGGGGTTGGTCAGCGCCTCCCGGCCCTTGCGCGAGCCGAGGTTGCTGAAGACGACCAGCCCGCGCTCGTCGTAGGCCTTGAGCAGCACCGTGCGCGCGCTCGGCACGCCCTGCGGGGTGGCCGTGGCCAGCACGACGGCGTTCGGCTCGGTCAGGTCGGCGGCCTGGGCGAACCAGCGGTCGAACTGCTCCAGCCACGTCGGCGCGAGGTCCTGCTCCGACAGGCCGGCACGGGTGTAGTCGCGGCGCAGGTCGGCGACCAGCCGCGGGCGTTCCACTCCCGCAACAGTAGGGGCGGCGCGGGTCCGGCAGGATGGCGACCGCCCACCCGCGCGCGAGCCGCCCGTCCCGAGCCGAGGAGCCCCACCCATGGCCGACGACAGCCCCTTCATCCCCGGCCTGGAGGGCGTCGTCGCCTTCGAGTCGGAGATCGCCGAGCCCGACAAGGAGGGCAGCGCGCTGCGCTACCGCGGGGTCGACATCGAGGACCTCGTGGGCCGGGTGAGCTACGGCAACGTGTGGGGGCTGCTCGTCGACGGCAGGTTCGACCCCGGCCTGCCGCCCGCCGAGCCCTTCCCCCTGCCCGTGCACTCCGGCGACATCCGCGTCGACGTGCAGTCGGCGGTCGCGATGCTCGCGCCGGCCTGGGGACTGCAGCAGATGCTCGACATCGACACCGAGCAGATCCGCGAGGACCTCGCCCGGGTGTCGGTGATGGCGCTGGCGTTCGTGGCCCAGTCGGCGCGCGGCCTGGGGCGGCCGATGGTCTCCCAGCGGGAGGTCGACAAGGCCTCGACCATCGTCGAGCGCTTCATGATCCGCTGGAAGGGCGACCCGGACCCGGCGCACACCCGCGCCGTCGACGCCTACTTCGTCTCGGCCGCCGAGCACGGCATGAACGCCTCGACCTTCACCGCGCGGGTGATCGCCTCCACCGGCGCGGACGCGGCCGCGGCGATCTCCGGCGCCATCGGGGCGCTGTCGGGCCCGTTGCACGGCGGTGCGCCCTCGCGCGTGCTGTCGATGCTCGACGCGGTCGAGCGCAGCGGCGACGCGACGGCGTACGTCAAGGGCGCGCTCGACCGCAAGGAGCGCCTCATGGGCTTCGGCCACCGGGTCTACCGGGCCGAGGACCCGCGGGCCCGGGTGCTGCGGCGCACCGCGCAGGAGCTGGGGTCGCACCGGTACGAGGTCGCCGACGCGCTGGAGAAGGCGGCGATCGAGGAGCTCACCGCGCGCTACCCCGACCGCCCGCTGCGCACCAACGTGGAGTTCTGGTCGGCGGTGGTCCTGGACTTCGCCGAGGTCCCGGCCCACATGTTCACCTCGATGTTCACCTGCGCCCGGACGGCCGGCTGGAGCGCGCACGTCCTGGAGCAGAAGCGGCTCGGCAAGCTCGTCCGGCCCTCCGCCCGCTACGTCGGGCCCGGGCCGCGGCCGGTGTCGGACGTCCCGAGCGGACCGCTGCTGGCGGGGCACGCCCGGTAGCCTGCAGGCGGTGACGACTCCCCCGCGCGTCCGGATCCCCGACGACCTGCTGCCCGTCGACGGCCGCTTCGGCTCCGGGCCCTCGAAGGTCCGGCCGGCGCAGCTCGAGGCGCTCGTGGCCACCGGCCGCGGCTACCTCGGCACGTCCCACCGGCAGAAGCCGGTGCGGTCCCAGGTCGGCCGGCTGCGTGCCGGCCTGCGCGAGCTGTTCTCGCTGCCCGACGGCTACGAGGTGGTCCTCGGCAACGGCGGGGCGACGCAGTTCTGGGACATCGCGACCTTCGGCCTGATCGACCGCAAGAGCTCCCACCTGTCGTTCGGGGAGTTCAGCGCGAAGTTCGCGGCCGCGGCCGCCGCAGCGCCCTTCCTCGACGAGCCGTCGGTCGTCACGAGCGAGCCGGGCACCCACCCGCTCCCGGTCGCGGAGGCGGGGGTCGACCTCTACGCCCTCACCCACAACGAGACCTCGACCGGCGTCGCGATGCCGATCGCCCGGGTCGCGGGCGCCGACGACGGCGCGCTGGTGGCCGTCGACGCCACGAGCGGGGCCGGCGGCCTCCCGGTCGACCTGGCGCAGTGCGACGTCTACTACTTCTCCCCGCAGAAGAGCTTCGCCTCCGACGGCGGGCTGTGGCTGGCGCTGATGTCGCCCGCCGCTCTCGAGCGCGTCGCCGCCGTGAAGGCCGGAGGGCGCTGGGTCCCGGCGTCGTACGACCTGACCGTGGCCGTCGAGAACAGCCGGCTCGACCAGACCTACAACACGCCCTCGCTCGCGACGATCTTCCTGATGGCCGAGCAGGTCGACTGGATGAACGCCTCCGGCGGCCTGGCCTGGGCGGTCGAGCGCACCCGCGCCTCGAGCGAGGCGCTGTACGGCTGGGCCGACACGAGCCCGTACGCCTCGCCGTTCGTGCGGGAGCCGGCCATGCGCTCGCAGGTCGTCGGGACGATCGACCTCGACGCCTCGGTCGACGCCGCGGCCGTCGCGGCGGTCCTGCGCCAGAACGGCGTGGTCGACACCGAGCCCTACCGCAAGCTCGGCCGCAACCAGCTGCGGATCGCCATGTTCCCCGCCGTGGACCCGTCGGACGTGCAGGCGCTCACCGCCTGCATCGACCACGTCGTGGCGAGCCTGTCCTGACCCAGCCACCGCTGCCGCAGTCGTGGGTGCCGCGCGTCCTGAACGTCGCGCTGGCCGTGCTGCTGCTCCTGCTGGTCGCGCCGGTCGTGACGAACTTCGCCGGCAAGCCGGTGTACGTCCAGGTCGTGCTGGTGCTGGTCACCGTGCCGGTGGCACTGCTGGCGCTGGCCTGCCTGGCCTCGGCGGCCCGGCCCGGGTCGCTGGGCCGCGCGGTGCGCCGGCGCCGGCGGGCGCGGCGATGAGCCCGGCGGGTGCCGCGGTGCCGACGGGCGGGGGCGGCGAGGGTCGCGACGAGACCGAGCTGCAGCGCGGTGTTCACCGTGGGCACCGCCCTGCTGTGGGGCGTGCCGGCCCTGCGCGAGCGGCGCGCGGGCTGACTCAGCCGGCCAGCGGGGGGG
>CADCUB010000056.1 GCA_902805775.1 uncultured Frankineae bacterium
TGCAGCTGGCTCCCGAGGGCCGCCGCTCCATCCGGAAGCAGGCCACCCGCCGCAGCGTCGGGCGATCATGGTCGGGGTCGTGCATGTGGCGCAGAGCCAGGTCGGGAGCCGCGTCGAGCAGCGGCCCGGCCAGCCGCACGCCGGTCTTGATCGCGGCCGTCGGGAGGCGCCGACCGGGTGCTGGATGATCCGCGGCCGGCCGGGGACTCCGGGGCCATGCAGCCGACTCCACACCTGCCCGCGCGCTCTGCCGTACCCGTCCCGCGAGGAGTGGACGTGGCCGTCGCCTGGACCTGGCGGCTGGCGCTGCTCGGCGGCGGGATCGTCCTGGTCTGCTTCGCCCTCGGACGCGTCCTGCTGCTGACGGCGTCCTTCACCGCGGCACTGCTGCTCGCGGCGCTGCTGCATCCGCTCGGTCCCAGGCGACCGAGCAGCTGCTGGGCACGCTGCAGTCGACCGGGCTGCCGATCGAGCAGCGCCACCTGGACAGGCTGCGCGACCAGGCGAGCGGCGGGCTGCAGGGCGGCGGTGCGATCAGCGGCGCCCTGAGCGCGGCAGGCACGCTGCTGGACCTGGTCAGCGGCGTGGTGCTGGCGCTGTTCATCCTGCTCGTGCTGCTGCTCGACGGCCGGACCGTCTGGGAGTGGGTGCTGCGCGTGCTGCCGCGCCCGGCGCGGCAGCCGGCGGACGGGGCCGGGACGCAGGCCTGGCATGCAGTGACCGGGTACATGCGCGGCATCGTCGTCGTGGCGCTGGTCGACTCGACGTTGATCGCGCTCGCCCTCCTGCTCATCGGGGTCCCTGCGGTGGCTCCGCTGGCGGCGCTGACCTTCGTCGGCGCCTTCCTGCCCTACGCGGGGGCCACGACCGCCGGCCTCGCTGCCGTCGCCGTGGCTCTGGTGGCGAAGGGGCCGGTCGCCGGCCTGCTCGTGCTCGGCGCGGTCGTCCTCGTGCAGATGATCGACGGCTACGTGCTCGAGCCACTCGTGCTCGGCAAGGCCGTGCGTCTGCACCCCCTCGCCGTCGTCGTCGTCATCACCCTCGGCGGTCTGCTCGGCGGCATCGGTGGGGCGGTCGTCGCCGTACCACTGACCGGTGCGATCAACGCCGCCACCGTGCACCTGCGGGCACGCACCGGCAGCGCTGCAGGTCAGGCGCTCGGGACGTGAGGACCACCCCACCACCGACTCGACGGACTTCGGATCACCGCCATCCACGAGCCCCTGTCGGGCCGCGTCGTGGACCCTCCCCTCGACCCCGTCGTCATGGTGCCCGGCCTGGCGCTGGCTCGCTCTCCGACGCGACGACGTGGTGCGACGACTGGCGCGTGCGGCGTGCCCCGGTCTCGTCCTGCGGGGCCAGCGCGATGCCATCGCGCCGCAGGACTGGGCCGAGGACGTCGCCCGCCGGCTCCCCAGGGGCCGCCTCGTCGTGCTGCCGGGACAGCCCCACAACGCGCTCACGCTGGCAGCGGACGAGGCGGCGACGCACGTGCGGGACTTCCTCGTGGAGGTCGTCGAGAGTTTTGCGCGGACCCGGACCGGACATACGCCGCCCAACCGGCGCTGGGTCGTGCCTGCCGAGCGGGGGCGTGACCGCGACACAGCGCCCGGGGAGCATCCGGAGGAGGAGTCATGGCCGCACACGCGGGCGAGAAGGCGCAGAAGACAGGCGACTTCTACTGCGCCAACTGCGACGAGAAGGTCCACGTCACGCAGGGCGAGAAGATCCCGGAATGTCCCAACGGCCACAAGTCCTTCGAGACGCGCCGCAACGAGCCCGGCAACAAGAGCTGACGGTCCGGGGCGCGACGACCGTGAGCCAGACCTGGGACCTGTGGTTCCCCGGCGCCGGGTCCACCGGCGTCTCGTTCGCCCGCGCGCGGGTCGATCCGGTCGTCGCCGACGACCGGGTCCTGGTGCACGCTGCGCCGGAGGCGCTGGAGGTCGTCGTGCGCGACGACGCCGACGGCCGGGTCGTCGCCTCCGGTCAGGTCCGACGGGGAGAGCAAGGACCGATGTCGACTCTCGTCCGCACGGGCTCCGAGATCCGCCTCGAGGACGGCTGGCCCGGCCAGGACGACCTGGGCCGGCTGGTGATCCTGCCCGGCGGCGAGGCCGGGGTCCTGACCGCGTGGGAGCACGCCGAGGACCACAGCTGGTGGCGATGGAGCGTCGAGTTCACCAACGCACGGTGAGCGGGCGAAGCAGCAGTCGGTCACCTGCTGGTGCCGATCGGCCAGGTGCCGCGGTCACCAGCGGTGGGCGACGTCCACGACGACGCGCGAGCCGGTGCCCGGTCCGTCCAGCGTGAACACCCGGAACGGCAGCCGCGCCCGCACACCGAGGCCGAAGGTCGACTGACCCTCGAAGGAGCCCGCCCAGGCGAGGTGCCGGAACGTGCGGTAGCCCCTCGGGTCGAGCAGCTCCCCGTTCGGCAGGAACCAGGAGTCGGTCGGAACGGGGGGCGCGGTCACGATGACCTCGAGCCGGGCGCCGCCGCGTACGGGCACCGGCGTCCCCGAGCCGTCCCGGCGGACCTGACCGACGTAGCGCACGAAGTAGCCGTCCGCGTCACCGGACACCTGGACCACCAGCCGGTCGAAGCAGGCGTGGCGTCCGGTCCGGACGTCGGTGATGGCGCCGGTCGAGCCGGGGGTGCGCTGCTCGGGCAGCGTCCCCCACCGGATGCCGCAGTACGGCGTGCGAGCGTGAGCCGGTGTCGCCACCACCACCCCTGTGGCGGCGACCGCGAGAGCGGTCAGGACCGCCGCCAGGCGCCGGACCGGCGATGCCCGTCGGCCTGACGAGACCTGCGTGACGGGGCCCCAGCGGCGCTGCGCGCCGACAGGACCCGGCTTCTGGTGGTCGCCCCTCGCGTGCATGACGCCTCCCGTGCCCGTGCGTGACGGCCAGGGTCCTCCGGTCAGATGGCATCACCGCCGCGGTCGTGCGTCGATCCGGCGACGAGAGCGTCGGAGCCGCTCAGCGACCGAGCACGGCCGCCTGCTCCGTACACAGCTCGGCGAGCGCCTGCGGGGCCGACCTGCACAGGCGGGGGAAGGACAGGAAGCCGTGCGGCATGCCGACGTACTCGGTCAGCCTGACCGGCACTCCGGCGTCGCGCAGCACCCCGGCGTAGTGCACCCCGTCGTCGCGGATGGGGTCGTGCTCGGCCACCTGGACCAGCGCGGGCGGCAGGCCGGAGTGGTCCTCGGCGAACAGCGGAGAGGCGTACGGATGACGCTGGTCCTGACCGCCGAGGTAGTGGTCGCGGAAGGCGATGCAGTCGGCCTTGGTGAGGAAGGGCGCGGTGGCGTTGCTGTCGATCGAGGCGGCGCTCATCGTCAGGTCGACCGCGGGGTACACCAGGCCCTGGTGGGTGATCGGCGGACCGGACCGGTCACGGGCCATCAGGCAGACGACCGCGGACAGGTTGCCTCCAGCGCTGTCGCCCATCACCGCCACCCGGGTCGGGTCGGCGTCGAAGGAGTCCGCCCGCTCGACGACGTCGACCAGCGCCGCGTAGCAGTCCTCCGCCGCAGCCGGCCAGCGGTGCCCGGGAGCGAGCCGGTAGTCCACGGACACGACGACGGCGCCGACGGTGGCGGCGACGTTGCTGCACAGCCACCCGCCGCTGTCGAGGTTGCCGAGCGTCCATCCTCCGCCGTGGAAGTGGACGACCAAGGGGAGCGGGTCCGTCGCCTGCGCAGGCCGGTAGGTGCGTACGGCGACCGGCCCCGTCGCGCCGCGGGCGGTCCCCTCGCTGACCCGCACGCCGCGGACCACGCCGCCGAGCACCAGGTCGGTCAGCGCGTTGCGCGGCAGTCCCTGCCGCTGCATCCGCTCCAGCCGCTGCGCGTCCATGTGCGCGACCGACATCGTCGCCAGCGCACGACCCACCAGGTGCACCCGCAGGTCCATCCGCGCCACGCTCGACCCTCCTCGGGCTCAGCTCCTGGGCCGCGCTGCTAGCTGGTCAGGCCGAGCGCGGCCGTCTCCTCAGCTCCCTCGACCAGGACGGCGAGCGGGACCTGCAGCACCCGGCAGAGCACCGCGGCGTCCCGGACCGTGAGGCGCTTCACGCCGCCCTCGACGGCCACGACCGTCGCCCGCGACCACCCCGCTGCGACGGCCAGGTCGAGCTGCCGCCAGCCCCGGGCGATCCTCAGCGTGCGCACCTTGTCGGACATGAGCCCGTCCAGGGTGGTGGCCGGCCGGGCCGCGACGGAGGGGACGGCGGAGGACGCTGCGGTGGCGGAGGTTGGAGGCACGGCCAGTGCATCGACCACTCGCAGGCGCGCCTTGAGCGGTCCCGGCGTCGGGTGCGACGACCCGGCGCCGCGGACCGGTGGCGGGTCAGGAGGCGTTGGCGACGTACGGCTGCGCGTGCCACTCGGCCGCTGCCACCTCGGCGGCCGGCACCGTGACGTGGAAGGTCGCGCCCGATCCGGCGGCGCCGTCCACCCAGATCCGGCCGTGCATCGCCTCCACGAGCCGCTGCGCGATGTGCAGGCCCAGCCCGGTGCCCCGGGTGCGGCGCGTCAGGTGGTGACCGAGCCGCTGGAAGGGCTCGAAGACCGCCGCCCGCGACTCGACCGGCACACCGGTGCCGCGGTCGGTCACAGTGATCTCGACGACCTGCCCGGACGTGAGCTCGACGGCGACGTCGATGGGCTCACCGGCCGGGGAGTACTTGTCGGCGTTGGAGAGCAGGTTGGCGACGACCTGCTGCAGGCGGTCGGGGTCGCACTGCGCAGGCGTGGGCGAGGCGGGCGGGGTGTAGCGCACCTCCCGGGGGCTGCTGAGCGCGAGGTCGCGGACGGCGCGGGAGACGATCGCGTCGACGTCGGCCACCTGCAGCTCGACGTCGAACTGGCCGTGCCGCATCCGGGAGACGCTGAGCAGGTCCTCGACCAGCCGCTCGAGCTGGGCCGACTGCTCAGCCAGGACGGTGAGCGCCTCGTCCCGACGCGAGGGGTCGTCGCTGTAGCCGGGGCGCCGCATGAGCTTGAGGTAGCCCTTGATGGGGGTCAGCGGTGTGCGCAGCTCGTGCGACACGGTGGCGATGAAGTCCTCCTTCGCCTGCTGCACCTCGCGCTGGGCGGTGACGTCGCGCGCGATGACGACGGCGAACGAGGCGTCGCCGTCCTCGACGGTGGCGACCGTCAGGGAGACGTCCCGCAGCGAGCCCTGCGCGGTGGTGATGCGGCCGTTGAGCTCGCCGCCGGTCGGCGCGAACAGCCGCCCGGCGGTCAGCGGCTGGCCGTCCTCGAGCTCGCCGGGCAGCACCGAGACGAGCGGCTGGCCGACGGCGTCGTCCTCGCGCCGGCCGGTGAGCCGCTCCATCGCCGGGTTCCACGACCGGACGAGACCGTCCTCGTCGACGAGGAGCATGCCGTCGGAGGCGTTGTCGAGGATGACGCTCATGCGGCTGCGCTGGGCGACGATCTCGTCGAACAGCAGCACGTGCTGCAGCGACATCGACGCCTGGTCGGCGAAGGTGCTGAGCATCTGCAGCTCGCGCCGGTTGAGCCGCACGGGACCGCGGAAGCCCAGCAGCAGCGCACCCCGCACCCGGCCCCCGCCGACGAGCGGAGCCAGCGCGGCGGTGACCAGCCCGAGCTCCCGGAGCTCCGCGGCGACGGGTCCGGTCTCGCTGCGGACGTCGAGGGCCGCGGGCGCGGTCAGCGCCGCACCGCGCGCCATCAGCGCCGGCGCCCGCACCGCGTCGACGTCGAGGCCGTCGGACAGCAGCAGCGTCGTCAGCTCGGAACCGAACAGCTCCCGGGCACCGTCCTGGAGCGCCGACAGCACGGCCGGCAGCTCCACGCGGTTGAGGCTGAGGGTCGCGGCGTGCAGCTCGCGCCACAGGTCGCGCTCCTGCTGCGCCTTGAGAGCACTGCTGTAGCAGCCGTACAGCAGCAGCAGGAAGAAGGGCAGGACGAGCACCGTCGGGCGGTTCCACTGCCCGACCAGGACGGCCAGCAGCCCGACCAGGCTGTTGCCGAGGAAGATCAGACCGCGCAGGCGGGACCCGCGGGACCAGACGGCGCGAGGTGACAGGCCCTGCGCCCACGACACCGCCACGGTGACCTGGACGGTGAGCGCGAACGAGTAGACGGCCGCGGCGAGGGCGAGCCCGAGCGTGGCCCGCCAGGTCAGCGGCGCCGGGACACCGCTCCACTCCCCCGACACCAGGCCGTAGGCCACCCAGGCCAGGGCGGCCGACAGGACGGCGCTGGCCGCGTTGAACAGGGCCTTGTACGGCCGCCGGCCGGCGACGAGCTGGTGGATCAGCAGCACCGGGCCGAGCAGCGCGATCAGCCAGGCCCAGCCGCCGATCGCCACCCCGACGATGAGCGAGGCCTCGGACCAGGTGAAGCCGTTGCCGTTGCGCCCCAGCCGGATCTGCAGCAGGACGATGTCGCCGACCAGCACGACGACGGCGACCGCCGCCAGCTGGGCGAGCAGGCTCGAGGAGAGCGGCTCCTGCGGCGCCGCCGCCCACGCGGCCGCGCACGCCGCCGTCCCGGCCAGCCCGATGACTGCGACGAGCGCCCGCACCCGGGTGGCCAGGTGCTCGGTCGGAACGGTCACCGCGACCCCCGGGTGTCCTTCGCCTTGGCCTTCTCCCCGGGCAGGGGGCGCCACGACGGCGTCTTGTCGCCCCAGAAGGCGCTCATCCACGAGTCGCCGGTCCAGGTGTCGCCGGTCCAGGTGTCGCCCGTCCACGTGTCGCCGGTCCAGGTGACGCCCGTCCACGTGTCGCCGGTCCAGGTGTCGCCCGTCCACGTGTCCGCGGTCCAGGTGTCGCCCGTCCACGTGTCGCCGGTCCAGGTGACGCCCGTCCACGTGTCGCCGGTCCAGGTGACGCCGGTCCAGGTGACGCCGTTCCAGGGACGGCAGAGCGCGTCCATCTCGCCGGTGATCGCGCGGGGCTCGCTCGACCCCGGGCACGTCGTCTGCATGTGGACACCGCCGCGGCTCGCCTCCAGCGAGCCGAGGCCGGTGGCCTTGCCGTTCTGGACGGACGCGGACGGCTGGGCCTGCAGCGCGGCGTCGACGGCCACCCGGCCGCGGCCCTGGGCGGTCCCGGCGACGTCGCCGATCTTGACCGCCGTCGAGCGCAGCGCCGCCTTGACCTGGTCCGGCGTCAGCGAGGGCCGCTGCGACAGCAGCAGGGCCGCTGCGCCGGAGGTGACGGCGGCCGCCTGCGAGCTGCCGCTGCCCACGATGTAGCCGGGAGCGACGAGCGAGTCGGCGTTCTGCTGCGCCACCAGGGAGCGCGGGTCGACCGTGCTCACCAGGGTGCGACCGGGGGCCACGACGTCGGGCTTGGCGACCCCGTCGACCGTCGGCCCGCGCGACGACCAGTCGGTGACCCGGTCGTTCGCGGGCAGCGTGTCGTGGCGGTCGTCGTAGGCGCCGACGCTGATGACCATCGGGTCGTCGGCCGGCTTGTTGATCGTCCCGTCCTTCGGCCCGCTGTTGCCGGCCGCCGCGACGACGACGATGCCCTTGCGCCACACGCGCTGGACGGCGTAGTTGAGCGGGTCCACCACGGCGGACTGCTTCGAGGGGGTGCCCCAGGACAGGTTGACGACCCGCGTCCCGTACTGCGGTGCGGACGACGTGATCCACTGCAGGGCGGCGAGGACCGTCGACACGTCGGTGGCGCCGTGGCGTCCGGCCACCTTGACCGAGAGCACCTTGGCCTGCGGCGCCATGCCGACGTAGGCGCCGCCCTGGCGGCCGCGGGAGGACGCGCCGTTGCCGGCGACGATGCCCGCCATGACGGTGCCGTGGCCGTAGGAGTCGCGCGTGCTGTTGCGCTCGCCCGAGAAGTCGGGGCCGGCGACGACCCGGCCGGCGAGGTCCGGCACCGGCGTCACGCCGGTGTCGAGGACCGCGACCGTCACGCCCGCGCCCGTGGCTCCGGCGGCCCAGGCGCCGCGGGCGCCGCTGCTGTCGCCGTACGAGGAGGCGACGGCGCTGTCGTCGTAGGACGCGTCGGTCAGCTGCACGGCGGCGTCCGGCGTCACCGCGGCGACGGACCGGCTGCGGGACAGGTCGTCGACGGCGCCGGCCGGCACGGACGCCGACACGCCGTCCACGATCGGCAGGTCGCGCAGGACCGTGCCGCCGACCGCCTCGACCGCGGCAGCGGCAGCCGACCCGTGGCCGGGCAGCGCGCGCACGAGCACGCGCGAGGACGCGGGCTCCGCGGCGGCGGCGGAGGCGGCGCTCGACGGCGGGGCCGAGACAGCCAGCAGCGAGGCAAGAGCGGTGAGGGTGGCGGCCGCAGCAGCCAGTGGGAGCCGACCGGCAGCCAGGGTCAAGGGGTACTCCGATCAGGGGCAGGGCCGACGTTCGGCGGTTGCACCGAATGTCCCACCTCGGGTGCCCTGCTGACCACAGTCCGGCGCCCAGTCGTGCGATTACCGTCCCAAGCGACTAGTCCGGGGCCACCCGGACTGACTATTGACACGGGCCCGGAGGCACCCCGCGGGCCAGGGCCGGATGGCTCGTCGCACTGCGCCGGTCGGCCGAGCCGCCGGCACGGGGCAGCCCACCCTCTCCTCAGGACGTCTCGACGGGCCCCCGGTCGTCGTCTTCGACGTGACCGATGTCGAGGACCACCGCACCTCCCGGCTCGGCGCCCACCACCTGCCGGTCCTCCACTCGCTGCCGGACCCGCTCACCGGCCGGTCCGCGGCCCGGCGGGGCACCGGCCCGCGCGTCGCGCCGGTAGGTGCGAGGCGTCACGCGCACCGTGCTCGTGAACACCCGGGAGAAGTGGGAGCTCGACGAGAAGCCGAGCTCGTGGGCGATGGCCGTGATGGGCAGGTCCGTCCCGGTGAGCAGCTCCGTCGCGCGCTCCACCCGGCGCTCCACGAGGTAGCGGTGCGGCGCGACGCCGATCTCCCGGGAGAAGGCCTCCGCGAGGTGCCCCGTGGACAGCCCCACCGCCCTGGCCAGGCCCGGCACGGTCCAGGGCTCGGTGCAGCGGTCGTCGAGCAGGCTGCGGGCGCGGGCGACGGCAGGGTGCACGGCCGCCAGGTGCACCCGGCCACCCGGCACACGCAGCACCCGCGTGGCCTCGAGGACCAGCGCGTCCACGGCCGTCGAGATGCCGACGGCGGCCAGCGGGAGCTCGTGCCCCAGCTCGCGGACCAGCCGGCGGAACGGCACGACCAGGGCGCTGCCGTCGACGGCGTGCAGCAGCGGTGCGTCCTGCCAGGCCGGCAGCAGCGCCGGGTGCCGACGCCCCACTGCGGCCAGGTCGACGCCGGCGTAGAAGAAGTGGTGGCGCGCCGACGGCCGCTCGACCATCTCGTGCAGCGTCCCGGGCGGCACGGCGAGCACGTGGCCGGGCAGCAGCTCGACGGACCGGCCCGCGACGCGCCAGGCGGTCCGTCCGTCGGCCTGCAGGTAGAGCTCCCACCCGTCGTGCCGGTGCGCGTCGATGGCGTAGGACGTGGAGGCCCAGCTCTCGCCGCCGTGGAGCAGTCCCGTCCCGGCCCCGGAGGGGTCTCCCTCGACGTGGAAGCCCGACAGCACCCCGGGCAGGCGCTCGGGGTGGGCGGCGGAGCGCGGGGGCACCCGAGGATCGTGCAACTCCGCCACGGTGCGGGACAAGCCCGGGGGCGGGCCCCGCTCCTAGCGTCGTCGCATGACGACCCCGCCTCTCGACGACCTCCTGCCCACCGACGAGCAGGTCGCGGCCTACCGGCGCGACGGCTTCCACGTGACCGGGCCGGTCCTGCCGCCGGAGGTCCTCGACGAGGCGGAGCGCGGCATGGCCCGCTTCTACGCGGGCGACCACGACGCCCCCTTCCCGGGCACGACGCCGTACGACTCCTACGACTGGCAGCCCGGGCACGGCGACGTGATCCGCAAGAACGACTACACCAGCCTCCAGGTGCGCGAGATCGCCGCCCTCACCCGGCATCCGGTCATCGGTGCCATCGCCGCCCGCCTGTCGGGCGCGGCGGAGGTCCGGCTCTGGCACGACCAGCTGCTCTACAAGCCGGCGGGACTCGACAGCGCCGCGGGCAACGTCGGCTGGCACACCGACCGGCAGTACTGGTCGACCTGCAGCTCGGCGCAGATGCTCACCGCCTGGGTCCCGTTCCACGACTGCGACGCGCGCGTCGGCGGCGTCACCTTCGTCCGCGGGAGCCACCTGTGGGAGCAGGGCCGGCTCGACTTCTGGAACACCGACCTCGACGCGCTCGAGGCGCAGTTCGCCTCCGAGGGCCGTCCGGTCGAGAAGGTCACGCCGGTGCTGCCGCGCGGCTCGCTGACGTTCCACCACTGCCGCACGATCCACGGCAGCGGGCCCAACCTGGCCCGGCACCCGCGCCGGTCGGTGGCCGTGCACCTGCAGCCGGGCGACAACCACTGGGTCGGCGCACCACCGCTCGAGGACGGCACGCCGCAGGACCACCGCAACGACCACCTGGTGAGGCGTGCCGGCGACGTCCCGGACTACCGCGACCCCCGCATCTGCCCACGCGTCTGGCCGGTGTGACCGGCGGCCGCGGCGGACCCGCGGGACCGGGCCGTCACCAGCCCACCTGGCAGCCGCCGTCGACGACGAGCGACTGCGCCGTGACGTAGCTGCTCAGCGACGACGCGAGGTAGACGTAGACGTCGGCGATCTCCGCCGGCGGGGCCAGCCGCCCGAGCGGGATGGTGTCGAGCAGGCCCTGCCGGACCTCCTGCGGCGAGCGCCCCGAGGAGCTCGCGCGGTCGACGAACAGCTGCTGCAGCATCGGGGTGTCGACCTGCCCCGGGCAGACGGCGTTGACCGTGATCGCGTACGGCGCCAGCTCCGCCGCGAGGCTCTGCACGAGGCCGATCATCCCGAACTTGGACGCCGAGTAGGCACCGTTGCCGCGCCCGCCGCGCACCCCGAACAACGACGAGCTGGCGATGATGCGACCGCCCCGGCCCTGCTCGACGAGCTGCGCGCCGAGCTCCCGGCAGGTGAGGAACGTCCCGGTCAGGTTGATGTCGATCACGCGCTGCCACTCCGCCAGCCCCATGTCGAGCACCGGTCGCAGCAGCAGGACCCCCGCGTTGGCGACGACCACGTCGACGCCGCCGAACGCCGAGACCACCGCCTCCCGCAGGGCGCGCACCGAGTCCTCGTCGGTGACGTCGGCCGGCACTCCGACGACACGGTCCGGGTGGGCGCGGGCGAGCTCGGCGGCGGTGTCCTCGGCGCCCGCCACGTCGGCCACCGCGACCCGCGCTCCGCAGGCCAGGTAGCGCTCGGCGATCGTGCGGCCGATCCCGCGCCCTGCTCCGGTGATGACCGCCACCCGGCCGTCCAGGAGCGCTTCGCTCGACGTGTCCATGTCGCCTCCTTGTGTTGACTGGCGGATACTGTATAAAGTAGCGCACGACCCTCGCACCGCCGACCGGCGCGCGAAGACAGGAGGGCACGTGACCACCACCGCACCTGCCGGACCGCTCACGAGCGACCAGCACTCCGCCGGCGAGCTCGTCGACATGCTGCGCACGATGCTGCGCATCCGTCGCTTCGAGGAGCGCCTCGCGCACCTGTTCAAGCGGGGCAAGCTGCCCGGCTTCGTGCACCTCTACCTCGGCGAGGAGGCCGTCGCGACCGGCATCTGCGCCGCGCTGCGCGAGGACGACCGCATCACCTCCACGCACCGGGGCCACGGGCACCTGATCGCCAAGGGCGCCCGCGTCGACCGGATGATGGCCGAGCTGCTGGGCAAGGTCGACGGCTACTGCCGCGGCAAGGGCGGCTCGATGCACATCGTCGACTTCAACCTGGGGATCATCGGCACGAACGGCATCGTCGGCGGCGGCATCCCGATCGGCACCGGGTCGGCCTGGGGCGACAAGCAGCTCGGCCGCGACAACGTCACCGTGACCTTCTTCGGCGACGGGGCGAGCAACCAGGGCGTCTTCTTCGAGGCCATGAACCTCGCCGCGATCTGGAAGCTGCCGGTGATCTTCGCGGTGGAGAACAACGGCTACACCGAGTGGACGCCGACCGAGAAGCTGACCGCGGGCCGGATCGCCGACCGGGCAGCGCCGTTCGGCATCCCTGCCGTGCAGGTCGACGGCAACGACGTCCTCGCCGTGCGCGCCGCGGCCGACCAGGCCGTCGCACGGGGGCGGGCCGGCGAGGGGCCGACGCTCATCGAGTGCCTCACCTACCGCTGGCACGGCCACAACGAGGGCGAGGAGACCTTCGCGGGCAACTACCGACCGCAGGAGGAGCAGGACTCCTGGCGGGCCCGCGAGCCGATCGCCGCCTACACGCGCCACCTCGTCTCCACCGGCACCTGCACGCAGGACGACGTCGACCGCATCGACGCCGAGGAGGTCGCCCGCGTCGACGACGCGCTCGCCTTCGCCGAGCAGAGCCCGTTCCCCGACCCGTCCGAGGCCCTCGAGGACGTCTTCGCCACCGTCACCCCGCGCCGCGTCCGGGAGGAGCAGCCGTGAGCACCTCGACACCGACGACCGAGACCACGGACGAGACCCGCGACACGACGATGACGGGGGCGACCCCCGCCGGCGCACCCGCCGCGGAACGACGCGAGTACTTCATCAAGGCGATGGCCGAGGGCCTGCGCGACGCCATGCGCGAGGACCCCACGGTCGTCGTGCTCGGCGAGGACGTCGACCGCTCGATCATCGGC
>CADCUB010000057.1:0-9124 GCA_902805775.1 uncultured Frankineae bacterium
GCATGCCCCGCCTGCGGCCCGGCGAGGTGCGTGACCTGCGTCGCGACACCCGGGTGCCCGCTCGTCCGCCCGCACCGACGTCACTGGAGCCGCCTGGGCGCGGCAGCGGCGGACGAGCCGCACCCCGGGGGTCGGTCAGGCCGGCAGGACGGCGCCCTCGCGCAGCAGCCGCCGGGCGAGCACCAGCGCGCCCGGCTCGTCCAGCCCGCCCAGGCGCAGGTCGCCAGGGGTGCACGGCCCCTCGAGCAGGCGGCGCACGGCGGGCTCGACGAAGGCGGGCAGCGTGACGGTCCTGCCCGGCAGGTCGAGCACCAGGGCGTCGCCGTCCAGCCGCGGCGCGAGGGCCAGCCCGCGCCGGGGCCGCAGGGGGGTGCGGGCGTCCAGCCCGCGCAGGGCGGCGGCGGTCGCCAGCAGGGGGAGCGGCTCGGCGGGGACGGCGCGCGCCAGCCGGCGCCTGACGACCTGCTCGAGGTCCTCGAGGGGCAGCGCCTCTACCCACGTGGCGGTCCGCCGCAGCAGGTCCGGCAGGGCGGCGGACAGCCCGTCGGCCGGCTGGACGGGCAGCGCGTCGCGGAAGGCCTCCTCGCGCCCGGCCAGGGCGAGCACGTCCGACAGCACGTCGTGCCAGGTCGTCGACAGCACCCCGACCGTGAGGTGCACCGAGTGCTCGTCGGTGGTCAGGGCGGCGTGGACGTAGCCCCGGGGCAGGTAGAGCGCGTCGCCGGCCTCCAGCTCGACGTCGAGCAGCGGCTCGGCGCCCTCCTGCACGAGGTGCGCGCCGGCCTGCGGCTGGCTGGCCAGGGGCAGGCGCACGACCGGCTCGTGCACGATCCAGCGCTTGCGGCCGCTGACCTGCAGCACGAACACGTCGTGCGTGTCGTGGTGGAAGTCGAAGCCCTGGTGCTCCCCGGCGGGCGTCACGTAGGCGTTGCACTGGGTCGCGTGGCCGAGCTCGGCGGCCAGCTCGCGGCAGAAGCGGGCCACGGGTGGGTGCATCCGGTGCACCGACTGCAGGACGAGGGTGGCGCCGTCGGCGTGCTGGGCCGCGAGGGCGTCGCCGTCGACGAGGTCGCCGATGCGCCGGGCGCCGGCGGTCACCGTGCGGACGGGCACGGGCAGCCCGCCGCCCTCGCTCACGGTGCGGAAGAACGGGGTGCGCAGCGCCCGGTCGGCCACCAGCTCGTCGACGTCACGGACGGACAGCAGGTCCTCGAACGTCGCGGGCAGCTCCTTGGCGCGCGAGAGCAGCGGCGTACGGGACCAGTGCAGCTCGGCGAAGACGTCGGCGTCGACGCTCGTGCAGCGGGCCAGGGCTGAGGCGGTCATGCGGTCGGGCTCCCGGGTCGGCCGGACAGGAGGTCCGCCGCCGGCGCCCCGGACGTCGTGGGGCGCCGGCGGCGGGCGGGGGTCAGCTGCCGGCGGAGTCGGTGCCGGCCGGGTCGCTGCCCGCGGGGTCGACCTGGGTCTCGTCGCTGTCGCCCTGGTCGGCGTCGCCGCCGCCTGAGCCCGGGTCCACGCCCGCCGGGTCGCTGCCCGCCGGGTCGACCTGGGTGTCGTTGCTGTCGCCCTGGTCGGCGTCGCCGCCGGGGAGGGTCGCAGTCGGGCTGGTGACGATGTCCTCGTCGCGGAGCGTGGTCACGGGACCTCCGGGGTGAGCGGGGGGATCGTCGCGGGGTCCCGCGACGACGGGCACCTCCCCGAACGGGGCGCGCCCAAGCCCCGAGCCTGGCACGACCCCCGGACGCCCGCGACACTGGACGGGTGACCCGCGCGACGCTCGACAAGGACCCGACCGAGGTCGCCGCCATGTTCGACGAGGTGGCCGCCCGCTACGACCTCACCAACGCCGTCCTGTCCCTGGGTCAGGACCGCGGCTGGCGCACGGCCGTCGCCCGAGCGCT
Source organism: uncultured Frankineae bacterium (assembly GCA_902805775.1). Classification (GTDB taxonomy): domain Bacteria; phylum Actinomycetota; class Actinomycetes; order Mycobacteriales; family SCTD01; genus SCTD01. The sequence continues at coordinate 1,902 of CADCUB010000057.1, forward strand.
CGACCTCGTCCCCGGCGAGCGGGTGCTCGACCTGGCGGCCGGGACCGCGACCAGCAGCGCCGTCCTCGCCCGCACGGGCGCCGACGTCGTCGGCTGCGACTTCTCGCTGGGCATGCTGCAGGTCGGTCGCCGGGCCGGGCACGAGGGGGTGGAGCTGGTCGCCGGCGACGCCCTGCGGCTGCCCTTCGCCGACGGGTCCTTCGACGCGGTGACGATCTCGTTCGGCCTGCGCAACACCGCCGACACCGACGTCGCCCTCGCCGAGCTGCTGCGGGTCACGCGCCCGGGTGGCCGCCTGGTCGTCTGCGAGTTCAGCTCCCCGACCTGGCGACCGTTCCGGACCGTCTACCTCGAGTACCTCGTGCGGGCGCTGCCGGCGGTGGCGCGCCGCGTGAGCAGCGACCCGGCGGCCTACGTCTACCTGGCCGAGTCGATCCGGGCCTGGCCGGACCAGGCCGCTCTCGCCGTGCGCCTGCAGCGGGCCGGCTGGGACGACGTCGCCTGGCGCGACCTGACCGGCGGCATCGTGGCCCTGCACCGGGCCCGCCGCGCGTCCTGAGGCAGGCGGCGCAGGACGAACCGGCGTAGACTGCTCGTGAAAGAATTCACAAGGGTCAGGAGCACAGTGGACGCGGACGTCATCGTCGTCGGCGCCGGACCGGGCGGCAGCGCGGCGGCGCAGTCCCTGGCGTCGTCGGGCCTCGACGTGCTGCTGCTCGAGAAGACGTCGTTCCCGCGCGAGAAGGTCTGCGGCGACGGCCTGACGCCGCGGGCCGTCGCCAGCCTGGTCGACCTCGGCATCGACACCACGGCCGCCAACGGCTTCGTGCGCAACCACGGGCTGCGCATCATCGGCGGCGGCATGCGCCTCGAGCTGCCCTGGCCCGAGCTCGCCAGCTACCCCGACTACGGGCTGGTCCGGCCGCGGCTGGACTTCGACGAGCTGCTGGTCCGCCACGCCCAGAAGGCCGGCGCGCGGCTGCAGGAGCTGACCACCGTCACCGGGCCGGTGCTCGACGACAGCGGCCGGGTCGTGGGCGTGCGTGCCCGCACCGGACCGGAGCGCGCGGAGACCACCTACCGCGCCCCGCTCGTCGTCGCCGCCGACGGGTCCAGCGCGCGGCTCGCGCTGGCCATGGGCATCGCCAAGCGCGACGACCGGCCGATGGGCGTCGCCGTGCGGCGCTACTTCGAGAGCCCGCGGTCCGACGACGACATGCTGGAGTCCTGGCTCGAGCTGCGCGGCGAGGACGGCAGCCTGCTGCCCGGCTACGGCTGGGTCTTCGGCGTCGGCGACGGCACGAGCAACGTCGGGCTGGGCATCCTCAACACCACGACGGCCTGGCAGAAGACCGACTACAAGGACCTGCTCGCGCGCTGGACCGGCGGCATGCCGGGGGAGTGGCAGTTCGACGACGCGCACGCGACCGGGCCCGTCCGCGGCGGAGCGCTGCCGATGGGCTTCAGCCGCACCCCCCACTACAGCCGGGGGGTGCTGCTCGTCGGCGACGCCGGCGGGGCGGTCAACCCCTTCAACGGCGAGGGCATCGCCTACGCCATGGAGTCCGGGCTGCTCGCCGCCGAGGTGGCCGTGCAGGCTCTGGCCCGCCCCGCGGGACCGTCGCGCGAGCGTGCGCTCGAGGCCTACCCGCAGGCGATGAAGGCGCAGTACGGCGGCTACTACACGCTCGGCCGGGTCTTCGTGCGCCTCATCGGCAATCCGCACGTCATGGCGGTCGCCACCCGCCACGGCCTGCCCCGGCCGCTGCTGATGAAGTTCACGCTCAAGCTGCTGGCCAACCTGCGCGACCCGCGTGGCGGCGATGCCCTCGACCGGCTCATCAACGGGCTGTCACGGCTGGCTCCGGCCGCGTGAGTGCCGCCCGCCCCCGCGGACGGCGGGCACGTAGTCTGGCACCGCTCGCAGCCCTCTCCGGGCGACCCGCTCCGCACACAGCAGCTCCCCCGCAGGAGGACCGGACGTGCTGAACAACTACGTGCCGCTCCTGGTCATGTTCACCCTGGCCTTCGGATTCGTGGTCGTGTCGGTCGTGTCGGCCGCGCTGATCGGGCCCAAGCGCTACAACCGCGCCAAGCTCGACTCGTACGAGTGCGGCATCGAGCCCACGCCGCAGCCGATGGGCGGTGGCCGCTTCCCGGTGAAGTTCTACTTGACCGCCATGCTCTTCATCGTCTTCGACATCGAGATGATCTTCCTGATCCCCTGGGCCGTCTCCTTCGACGCCCTCGGGCTGTTCGGTCTCGTCGAGATGGCCCTGTTCATCGGCACCGTGTTCGTCGCCTACGCCTACGTCTGGCGTCGCGGCGGGCTCGAGTGGGACTAGTCGCAGAGAGGTAGGGAGAGACGCCATGGGTCTCGAGGAGAAGATCCCGAGCGGCATCGTCCTGACGAGCGTCGAGAAGGTCGTCAACTGGTCCCGCAAGAGCTCGCTGTGGCCTGCCACGTTCGGGCTGGCCTGCTGCGCCATCGAGATGATGGCGACCGGTGCCGGGCGCTACGACCTGGCCCGCTTCGGCATGGAGGTCTTCCGGGCCTCGCCGCGCCAGGCCGACCTGATGATCGTCGCCGGGCGCGTGAGCCAGAAGATGGCTCCGGTCGTCCGCCAGATCTACGACCAGATGCCCGAGCCCAAGTGGGTCATCGCGATGGGCGTGTGCGCCAGCAGCGGCGGCATGTTCAACAACTACGCGGTCGTGCAGGGCGTGGACCACATCGTCCCCGTCGACATGTACCTGCCCGGGTGCCCCCCGCGGCCGGAGATGCTCATGGACGCGATCCTCAAGCTGCACGACAAGATCATGGACGAGCCGCTCGGGGTCAACGCACGGCGCCGCGAGCTGCCCGGCTACGAGCCTCGCGAGCTGGTCGCCAGCAGCAGCCGCTGGTCGCCGGAGGGCCGCAAGGACGCGCGGGCGGCCTTCTTCAAGGAGATCCGCACGCCCGAGGCGCGGCGATGACGGTCAGCGGCTCGGGACCGCGCCCCGGCGCCGTGGAGGGGGCCGGCAGCGCGGTCGCGCCGACCGGATCGGCCGTGCGCCCCGGCACCGACATGTTCGGCGCCGCCGCAGGCGGCGACACCAGCGGCTTCGGCGGTCTGGTCCGCCGGGCGCCGCTCGACGCGTCGAGCCCGCGGCCGTACGGCTCGTGGTTCGACGAGGCCGTCGACGCCCTGGTCGAGGGCTTCCCCGGGTTCGCCGAGGTGGTCACGCGCGTCGTGGTCGACCGCGGCGAGCTCACGCTGCACGTCCGCCCCGACCGGGTCGCCGAGCTGGCCCAGCACCTGCGCGACGACGCCGACCAGCGCTACGAGATGCTGCTGGGCGTCTCCGGGGTCGACTACCCGAGCTCGGCCGAGCGCTTCCACGTCGTCTACCACCTGATGTCGATGACCTACCGGCGGCGGCTGCGCCTCGAGACGCAGGTCCCGCTGGAGCACCCGCACGTCGCCAGCGTCACCGGCGTCTACCCGACGGCCGACTTCCACGAGCGCGAGACGTGGGACATGTTCGGCGTCGTGTTCGACGGCCACCCGGCGCTGACGCGCATCCTCATGCCCGACGACTGGGACGGCCACCCCCAGCGCAAGGACTACCCCCTCGGCGGGGTGCCGGTGGAGTACAAGGGCGCGCAGATCCCGCCGCCCGACGAGCGGAGGTCGTACGCATGACCATCCACGACGACACGGTCACCAGCACGCGGGCGACCGACCCGTACGCCCCGCCGACGCCCGCGGGCACGAGGGACACGACCGAGGGCAAGGTCTACACCGTCACCGGTGGCGACTGGGACAGCGTGCTCGGCGCCAACCTCGACGAGGAGCACATCGTCGTCAACATGGGGCCGCAGCACCCCTCGACGCACGGCGTGCTGCGCCTGGTGATGGAGCTCGAGGGCGAGAGCATCACGTCCGCCCGCACCGTCATCGGCTACCTCCACACCGGCATCGAGAAGAACCTCGAGTACCGCAACTGGGTCCAGGGCGTCACCTTCGTCACGCGCATGGACTACCTGTCGCCGATCTTCAACGAGACGGGCTACAGCCTCGCGGTCGAGAAGCTGCTGGGCATCGAGGCGCCCGAGCGCGCGCAGGTCATCCGCGTGCTGTGCATGGAGCTGAACCGGATCAGCAGCCACCTGGTGGCCTTCGCCACCGGCGGGCTCGAGCTCGGTGCGCTGACCGCGATGACGAACGCCTTCCGCGAGCGCGAGACCATCCTCGACGTCCTCGAGATGATCACCGGCCTGCGCATGAACCACGCCTTCGTCCGCCCGGGCGGCGTCGCGCAGGACCTGCCCCCCGGTGCGGTCGAGAAGATCCGCGACCTGCTCGAGGTGCTGCCCGGCCTGCTCGGCGGCATCGACGACCTGCTCACCGGCAACCCGATCTGGCAGTCCCGCACCCAGGGCATCGCCCACCTCGACGTGCAGGGCTGCCTGGCCCTCGGCATCACGGGCCCGGTCCTGCGCTCGGCGGGCCTGGCCTGGGACCTGCGCAAGACCGACCCGTACTGCGGCTACGAGGACTACGAGTTCGACGTCGCCGTGCACACCGACGCCGACTGCTGGGGCCGCTTCCTGGTCCGCAAGCAGGAGATGTTCGAGTCGCTCAAGATCATCGAGCAGGCGCTGGACAAGCTGCGGCCGGGTCCGGTCATGGTGGAGGACACCAAGATCGCCTGGCCGGCGCAGCTCGCCCTCGGCTCCGACGGCATGGGCCAGTCCCTCGACCACGTCAAGAAGATCATGGGCACCTCGATGGAGGCGCTCATCCACCACTTCAAGCTCGTCACCGAGGGCTTCCGCGTCCCGCCGGGCCAGGTCTACACCGCTGTCGAGTCGCCGCGCGGGGAGCTCGGCTTCCACGCCGTCAGCGACGGCGGCACGCGGCCGTACCGCGTCCACGTGCGCGACCCCTCCTTCACGAACCTGCAGGCCACGGCGGCGATGTGCGAGGGCGGCATGCTCTCCGACGCCATCGCCGCGGTGGCGTCGATCGACCCCGTCATGGGGGGCGTCGACCGATGACCGCGCCAGAGAGGACAGCCCGCTCAGTGAGCCTCACGGACCAGACCCGTGCGGAGATGCGCGAGATCATCGCGCGCTACCCGAAGCCGCGGTCGGCCCTGCTGCCGATGCTCCACCTCGCGCAGTCCGTCGAGGGCTACGTCAGCCCCGAGGGCATCGCCATGTGCGCGGAGGAGCTCGGTCTCACCAAGGCCGAGGTCGGCGCCGTCGCGACGTTCTACACGATGTACCGCCGCCGGCCGGCCGGTGAGTACCACGTCGGCATCTGCACCAACACGCTGTGCGCGGTGCTCGGCGGCGACGAGCTCATGGCCCGCGCCAAGGAGCACCTCGGCATCGGCAACAACGAGACGACGCCCGACGGCCGGGTCAGCCTCGAGCACGTCGAGTGCAACGCCGCCTGCGACTACGCCCCCGTCGTGATGGTCAACTGGGAGTTCTTCGACGACCAGACGCCGGAGAGCCTTCGGGAGCTGCTGGACGGGTGCCTCACCGGCACGCCCCCGGCGCCGACCCGCGGGCCGTCGACGCTGTGCACCTTCAAGCAGGCCTCGCGCGTGCTCGCGGGCTTCCCCGACGGGCGCGCCGCCGAGGGCGTGCAGGCCGGGCCGGCGACCCTGGCCGGGCTCGAGCTGGCCAAGCAGCGCGGCGACCACGCACCCGAGATGAGCAGCAGCACCACGAGCAGCACCGCGAGCAAGGACTCCTGAGATGGTCTTCACGCCGGTCCTGTCCCGCAACTGGGACGACGCCGACTCCTTCACGATCGACAGCTACACCCGGCACGGCGGCTACACCGCGCTGCCCAAGGCCCTCGCGATGGAACCGGACGCGGTCATCGCGCTGGTGAAGGACGCCGGCCTGCGCGGCCGTGGCGGTGCGGGCTTCCCGACCGGCATGAAGTGGGGCTTCATCCCGCAGGGCAACGAGGGCCAGGGCGCCAAGCCGCACTACCTCGTGGTGAACGCCGACGAGTCCGAGCCGGGGACGTGCAAGGACACGCCGTTCCTCATGGCGAACCCGCACGCGCTCGTCGAGGGCGTGGCCATCGCGTCGTACGCCATCCGGTCGAGCTTCGCGGTCATCTACGTGCGCGGCGAGATCGTCCACGTCATCCGCCGCCTGCAGAACGCCGTGCAGGAGGCCTACGACGCCGGGCACCTCGGCAAGGACATCGGCGGCTCGGGCTTCGACCTCGACGTCGTCGTCCACGCCGGCTCGGGCGCCTACATCTGCGGCGAGGAGACGGCGCTGCTCGACTCGCTCGAGGGCTTCCGCGGCCAGCCGCGCCTGCGCCCGCCGTTCCCGGCGACCCACGGCCTCTACGCCAGCCCCACCGTCGTCAACAACGTCGAGTCCATCGCGTCTGTCCCCGCCATCGTCTCCGGCGGTGCCGACTGGTTCTCGAGCATGGGCACCGAGAAGAGCAAGGGCTTCACGCTCTACTCGCTGTCCGGCCACGTGAAGAACCCGGGCCAGTACGAAGCCCCGCTCGGCATCACGCTGCGCCAGCTGCTCGACCTGTCCGGCGGCATGCGCGAGGGCCACACGCTGAAGTTCTGGACCCCGGGCGGCTCGTCCACACCGCTGCTCACCGAGGAGCACCTCGACGTCCCGCTGGACTACGAGGGCGTGGCCGCCGCCGGGTCGATGCTCGGCACCAAGGCCCTGCAGTGCTTCGACGAGACGACCTGCGTCGTGCGCGCGGTCCTGCGCTGGACCGAGTTCTACGCGCACGAGTCCTGCGGCAAGTGCACGCCCTGCCGCGAGGGCACGTACTGGATGGTGCAGGTCCTGCAGCGCCTCGAGGCCGGCACCGGCACCGAGGAGGACATCGCCACGCTGCTCGACACCTGCGACAACATCTTCGGCCGGTCGTTCTGCGCGCTCGGCGACGGCGCGACCAGCCCGATCGTGTCGGGCGTCCAGCTGTTCCGCGAGGAGTTCCTCGCCCACATCTCCCAGCGGGGCTGCCCGTTCGACCCGGTCGCCTCCACCGTCTTCACAACCGCAGGGACCTCCGCGTGACCGTCACCTCCCCGAGCACCGCCGACACGGTGCCCACCGACCTCGTCACCCTCACCATCGACGGCTTCGAGGTCGCCGTCCCCAAGGGCACGCTCGTCATCCGGGCGGCCGAGCTGCTGGGCATCCAGATCCCGCGGTTCTGCGACCA
>CADCUB010000057.1:9134-12560 GCA_902805775.1 uncultured Frankineae bacterium
CCCGCTGCAGAACCAGACGATGACGAACGGCAACGCCGAGTCGCGCTTCCACGACGTGAAGCGCACCTACCCCAAGCCGATCGCCATCTCCAGCCAGGTGCTGCTCGACCGGGAGCGCTGCGTGCTGTGCGCCCGCTGCACCCGGTTCAGCCAGCAGGTCGCGGGAGACCCGTTCATCGAGCTGTTCGAGCGCGGTGCGCTGCAGCAGGTCGCCATCTACTCCGACCAGCCCTTCGAGAGCTACTTCTCGGGCAACACCGTCCAGATCTGCCCGGTGGGCGCGCTGACCGGCGCCGCCTACCGCTTCCGCGCCCGGCCGTTCGACCTCGTGTCGTCGCCGATGGTGTGCGAGCACTGCGCCTCCGGCTGCGCCCTGCGCACCGACCACCGGCGCGGCAAGGTGCTGCGCCGCCTCGCGGGCGACGAGCCGCAGGTCAACGAGGAGTGGAACTGCGACAAGGGCCGCTGGGCGTTCACCTACGCCAGCCAGGGCGACCGCATCGCCGCACCGCTGGTCCGCGACTACGGGACCGGCCGGCTGCGCGAGGCGTCGTGGACCGAGGCGCTCGAGCGCGCCGCCCGCGGCCTGTCGTACGCGCGCGCCGAGTCGGGTGTCGGCGTCCTGCCCGGCGGCCGACTGACCGTCGAAGACGCCTACGCCTACAGCAAGTTCGCCCGCGTGGTGCTCGGCACCAACGACATCGACTCCCGGGTGCGGCCGCACTCCGCCGAGGAGCAGGACTTCCTCGCCGCGCACGTCGCTGGTCGCTACGCCGGCCAGCCGGGCGTCGTCACCTACGCCGACCTCGAGGACGCCAGCGCCGTGCTGCTCGCCGGCTTCGAGCCGGAGGAGGAGTCGCCGATCGTCTTCCTGCGGCTGCGCAAGGCGGTGCGCCGACGTGGCACGCGCGTGTTCACGATCGCGCCGTTCCGCAGCCCCGGAGCGGTCAAGACGGCGGCCCGGCTGCTGCCGACGCTGCCCGGCCAGGAGGCCGCGGTGCTCACCTCGCTGCTGGGCAGCGCCTTGGGCGTGACCCACGACGCGGCGACGGCGCTGGCCGAGCCGGGTGCGGTCATCCTCGTCGGCGAGCGGCTGGCCGCCACCCCCGGCGCCCTGTCGGCGGCGGCCCTGCTCGCCACCGCGACCGGTGCCCGCCTCGCCTGGATCCCCCGGCGCGCGGGCGAGCGGGGCGCGGTCGACGCCGGCACCCTGCCCGGCCTGCTGCCCGGCGGCCGCACCGTCACCTCCTCCGCGGGGGCCGACGCCGCCGACGTGGCTGCGGTCTGGGGCCCCCTCCCGGAGCGGGAGGGGCGCGACCTGGACGCCATCCTCACCGCCGCCCGTGACGGTGGGCTGTCGGGCCTGGTCGTCGGCGCCGTCGACCCGGCGGACTGCCCCGACCCGTGGCTCGCCCTCGACGCGCTCGACGCCGTCCCGTTCCTCGTCAGCCTGGAGCTGCGGCGCTCGCCGGTCACCGACCGGGCCGACGTGGTGCTGCCCGTCGCCGCAGCCGTGGAGAAGGCCGGCACCTACCTCGACTGGGAGGGCCGGGCCCGGCCGTTCGACGCCGTGCTCCACCGCGTCGGCGGCCTCACCGACGGTCGGGTGCTGCACGTGCTCGCCGACGAGCTCGACCGCCCGCTCGGGCTGCCCGACGTCGCCTCGGCCCGCGCCGAGATCGCCCGGCTCGGCGCGGTGACGACGCGCGCGGTCGCTCCGGTGCGCGACGCCGTCGCCGTTCCGTCGCCCGGGGCCGGGGAGGCGCTGCTCGCCTCCTGGCACTGGCTGCTCGACGACGGCTCGCTCATGGACGGCGAGCCGTTCCTGGCGGGCACCGCCAAGCGCCCGCGCCTGCACCTGTCCGCCGCCACGGCGGCCGAGATCGGCGCCGAGCAGGGCGCTCTGGTGACCGTCAGCACCGAGCGCGGCAGCATCACCCTGCCGCTCGTCGTCGCTGAGCTGCCCGACCGGGTCGTCTGGGTGCCGATGCGGACCCCTGACGCCGCCGTCCGCCGTGACCTCGCGGTCCTGCCCGGCTCGGTCGTCCGGATCGCCGCCGCCACTGTCACCGCCCCAGGCCAGGACGGAGCCGTCGCATGAGCCCGCTCGCTCTGCTTGCTCAAGGGGCGCTCGCCCAGGAGGTCGACGACCGCCAGCTGCCGCTGACCAGCTTCGGCAACGAGCCGCTGTGGCTGACGGTCGGCAAGGCCGTGTTCGTCTTCGTGCTCCTGGTGCTCATGACGCTGTTCTCGATCGTCTTCGAGCGCAAGGTCGTCGCGCGCATGCAGCAGCGCAGCGGCCCGAACCGCGTCGGGCCGGGAGGCTGGGGCCAGTCGCTCGCCGACGGGCTGAAGCTGGCCTTCAAGGAGGACATCATCCCGGCGCTGGCCGACCGGCCGGTCTACCTGCTGGCGCCCGTGCTGTCCGCCGTCCCCGCGTTCCTCGCCTTCTCGGTCATCCCGTTCGGTCCCACCGTCTCCGTGGCCGGCAACGAGACGGCGCTGCAGCTCACCGACCTCCCGGTCGGTGTGCTGTGGGTGCTCGCGTGCGCCAGCCTGGGCGTCTACGGCATCGTGCTCGCGGGCTGGAGCAGCGGCTCCACCTACCCGCTGCTCGGCGGCCTGCGGTCTGCGGCGCAGGTCATCAGCTACGAGATCGCCATGGCCCTCGCGCTGATCGCCGTCTTCCTCTACGCCGGCTCGCTGTCGACGAGCGAGATCGTCGCGGCGCAGAACGACCGCTGGTTCATCATCACGCTGCCGGTGTCGTTCGTGATCTACGTCATCGCGATCACGGGCGAGACGAACCGCGCGCCGTTCGACCTCCCGGAGGCCGAGAGCGAGCTGGTCGGCGGCTTCCACACCGAGTACACCTCGCTGAAGTTCGCGATGTTCTTCCTCGCGGAGTACATCAACATCGTCACGGTGTCGGCGCTCGCCACGACGCTGTTCCTCGGTGGCTGGCAGCCGATCTGGCCGTTCTCGACGGTCGCGTTCCTGTCCGAGGGCTGGTTCCCGATCGTGTGGTTCCTGTCCAAGACGCTGGTGTTCATCTTCTTCTTCGTGTGGCTGCGCGGTGTGCTGCCGCGCATGCGCTACGACGCCTTCATGCGCTTCGGCTGGAAGGTGCTCGTCCCGGTCGGCCTGCTGTGGATCATGCTGGTCGCCGGCATCCGGACCGCGACGCTCGAGATCGAGGACCGCCGTACGCTGCTGCTCGCCATCGGTGCGGTCTTCGCCGTGGTGCTCGTCGTGATGTTCCTGCTGCCGGCCCCCCGGCAGCGGGACGAGGAGCCCGGCACCGCCACCACGTCGGCGTCCGAGGGCGGCTACCCCACGCCGCCGATGGACCTCGTCGTCCCGCCGACCCCCCGCTCGCTCGCCCGGTCCTCCGTGACCGCCGGCGGGCCGGGGCCAGAGACCACC
>CADCUB010000058.1 GCA_902805775.1 uncultured Frankineae bacterium
GGCATCGAGCCGCCGAGGGCCGCCCGGCGCTCCTTCATGTAGAGGACCTCGTCGCTGTCCTCGCCGGGGTGGAAGTAGGGCGGCAGCTCGCCCTCGAGGTCCTTGTCGGCGATCGGCAGGTAGAGCCGGTCGCGCAGCTCCTTGAGCTCGGGCTTGGTCAGCTTCTTCATCTGGTGGGTCGCGTTGCGGCCCTCGAAGTCCTTGCCCAGCGTCCAGCCCTTGATCGTGTGGGCGAGGATCACCGTCGGCTGGCCGACCGTCTCGGTGGCGCTCTTGAACGCGGCGTAGACCTTGCGGTAGTCGTGGCCGCCGCGGGGCAGGTTGCGCAGCTGGTCGTCGGACAGGTGCTCCACCATGCGCAGCAGCCGCGGGTCCTGGCCGAAGAAGTGCTCGCGGGTGTAGGCGCCGCTCTCGACCGAGTAGGTCTGGAACTGACCGTCGGGGGTGGTGTTCATGGCGTTGACGAGCACCCCGTCGACGTCGCGGGCGAGCAGCTCGTCCCACTGGCGGCCCCAGACGACCTTGATGACGTTCCAGCCGGCGCCGCGGAAGCTCGACTCCAGCTCCTGGATGATCTTGCCGTTGCCGCGGACGGGGCCGTCGAGGCGCTGCAGGTTGCAGTTGACGACGAACGTGAGGTTGTCGAGCTCCTCGCGCGCGGCCACGCCGATGGCGCCGAGCGACTCCGGCTCGTCCATCTCGCCGTCGCCGAGGAAGCACCACACCCGCGACCCGGAGGTGTCCTTGATGCCGCGGTGCTGGAGGTACTTGTTGAACCGCGCCTGGTAGATCGCGTCGATCGGGCCCAGGCCCATGGACACGGTCGGGAACTCCCAGAAGTCGGGCATGAGCCGCGGGTGCGGGTAGCTCGACAGGCTCTGCGCGCGCGACTCCTGCCGGAAGCCGTCGAGCCGGTCCTCGTCCATGCGGCCCTCGAGGAAGGCACGGGCGTAGATGCCGGGGGAGGCGTGTCCCTGGAAGAACACCGAGTCGCCGGACCCGTCCGGCGAGTCCTTGCCGCGGAAGAAGTGGTTGAAGCCGACCTCGTAGAGGCTCGCCGCGCTCGCGTAGGACGCGATGTGGCCGCCGACCCCGACCTCGGGCCGGTTGGCGCGGCTGACCATGATGGCGGCGTTCCAGCGGATGTAGGCGCGGATGCGCCGCTCGGCGTCCTCGTCGCCGGGGAACTCCGGCTCCCGCTCCGGCGGGATGGTGTTGATGTAGTCGGTGCTGCGCAGCGCCGGCACGCCGACGGACTTCTCGCGGGCGCGCGAGAGCAGCCGCAGCATGAGGTAGCGCGCGCGACCGCGTCCGCCGTGCTCCAGGACGGCGTCGAGCGACTCGAGCCACTCCGCCGTCTCCGCCGGGTCGATGTCGGGCAGCTGGCTCGGCAGCCCGTCGTTGATGACGCTGTAGCGCTCGGTGCCGCTGGTGGTCACGCTGCTCCCCGGGATCGCGGATCGTGTCGTCCACACATCCTCCCCCTTACCGGCGAGTAGCCACTCGGCGTGGGGCAACAGATGTGCATGCAGACCACCGTCCTCACCGTCACCACCGGAGCGCGGGAGGTCGTGCACGACCTCACCGGGCCGTGCCGGAGCTTCGTGCGCGGCCTCGGCGACGGGCTGCTCCACGTCTTCGTGCCGCATGCGACGGCGGGCATCGCGGTGCTCGAGCTCGGAGCGGGCTCCGACGACGACCTGCTCTCGGCCCTCGGCGACCTCCTGCCCGCCGACGACCGCTGGCGCCACCGCCACGGCTCGCCGGGCCACGGCCGGTCGCACGTGATGCCGGCGCTGGTACCGCCGGGCGCGACCCTGCCGGTGATCGGTGGCGAGCTCGCTCTCGGGACGTGGCAGTCCGTGGCTCTGGTCGACCTCAACGTCGACAACGCGACGCGCTCGGTGCGCCTGTCGTTCCTGTCCGGCTAGGCCCGGGCCGGCCGGCGGGAGCGCCCGACACGGGCGGCCGGCACTTGCGCACCGGAGGCCTCTCCGGTGGACTACCCCCGTCACGCCCCGTCGGGGCGGCCAGGAGAGGGGCACTCGTTGAGCACGTCCGCGGACCGCGCCGCAGCGCGCGGCCTTGCCGAGAAGCTCGGGATCGAGCCCGGCCAGGTCGTGCAGGTGGTCGGATCGGACAGCCCGGGTGCTGCCGTCGACCAGGCCCTGCTCGACGACGTCGCTCTCCGGACCGGCACGGAGCTCATCACCACCGACGACAGCGACGAGGTCGTCGACGTCGTGCTGCTGTGGTGGCGCGACGACGACGGCGACCTCGTCGACGCCCTGGTCGACTCCCTGACCAACCTCGCCGACCACGGCGTGGTCTGGCTGCTCACGCCCAAGGCCGGCCGCGACGGGCACGTCGAGCCGAGCGACATCGACGAGGCCGCGCCGACCGCGGGCCTGTCGAGCACCCGCAGCACCAGCGCGGCCCCGGAGTGGTCGGGCACCCGCCTGGTCTCCCCGCGGGCGAGCAAGGGCAAGTCGCAGCGCCGCTGACCCGGTCGGCGGCCGGTCGATGACCCCCGACTCGGCCCGCCTGCTGCTGTCCGACTTGGGGCGGGCGGCCGTCGAGCGGGCGAGCCGGCTCGACCTGTCGCCCGCCGCGCGCCTGCAGGCGGCGGAGGCCGTACGTCCGCTCGGCGCCTCCCTCGGCCCGCTGGCGCTCGAGCAGGCGCTGCTGCGGCAGCGCGCGGGCACCAAGCACCCCCGTGGCGGCGAGCTGTGGTGGACGGGGCCGGCGCTCGAGCAGGCGTCGTCGTACGACGTCGCCACGTGGCGCGCACGGCGCTTCGCCGGCCCGGTGCTCGACCTGTGCTGCTCGGTGGGCGGCGACCTGCTCGCCCTGCCGGCGGGCTCGACCGGCGTCGACCTCGACGAGGCGCGGCTGCTGCTGGCGCAGGCCAACGCGCAGGTCCTGGGGGTCCCGGTCTCGCTCGTGCGGGCCGACGTCACCGCTCTGCCGCTGCCGGCGTCGGCCGACGTCTTCGTCGACCCCGCGCGGCGCGCGGGCGGCCGTCGGGTCTTCGACCCCCGGGCGTACGCGCCGCCGCTGCCCCTCGTCCTGTCCTGGCGCGAGCGGGTGCGCGCGCTGGCCGTGAAGGTCGCACCGGGCGTCGACCACGAGGCCCTGCCGCCGGACGTCGAGGTCGAGCTGGTCTCGCTGCGCGGCGAGGTGAAGGAGGCGGTGCTGTGGAGCGGAGCCCTGCGCTCGGGTGCCCGCCGGACCGCGACCCTGCTGCCCGGCCGCGACGTCCTGCACGACGACCCCGTCCCCCCGCCGGCCGTCCGCCCGCCGGGGGACTGGCTGCTCGAGCCGGACGGCGCCGTCGTCCGGGCGCACCTGGTCGCACAGGTCGCCGCCCGCGTCGACGGCTGGCTGCTCGACGAGACGATCGCCTACGTCGGCGGCGCCGCGCCCGTACCCACCCCGTTCGGCCGCTGGTACGAGGTGCTGGAGGTGCTGCCGTTCGGCCTCAAGGCGCTGCGCGAGCGGCTGCGGGCGCACGACGCCGGGCCGCTGGTGGTCAAGAAGCGGGGCACGGCGGTCGAGCCGGAGGTGCTGCGCAGGCAGCTGAGGCTGACGGGACGCCGGGAGGTCACGGTCGTGCTGACCCGCGCCGCCGGGCGCCAGATCGCGATGGTGGTGCGGCCGGCGTGACGGTCAGCCGCGCAGGCGGCCCAGCACCCTGCCGACACCGGTCCCGAGGCTGCCCACGGCGCCGCTGACACCGCCGACGACGCTGCTGACGCCGCCGACGGCGCCACGCAGCGCCGCGCCGCCCGGCAGGCCCGGCACGTCGTCGAGCAGCGGCGCGAGGCGCATCCACTGCGCCAGGGAGTGCACCACCATCCGCCGGGTCAGCAGCAGCTGCGGCAGCGAGGCCCGTCCGGACGCCGCCTCGAGCAGGTCGGCGGCGGTTCCCTCCACGCCCACGCCGCGCACCGGCCCGGCCGGCAGGCGGCTGGTCGTCCAGCCGAGGCTGCCGCTCTCGAAGGACCAGCCGCCCAGCGGGGTCCGGGCCTCGAGCGCGAGGTCGACGCCGGCCCGGCTGGCCAGCGCTCCGGTGATGTCGACCACCGCCGACAGGCCGCTGTCGAGCAGCTGCGGAGGGGGGACGGGGGCGCCGCAGGGCGCGAGGTCGAGGGCGTGCACGGCCAGCTCGAACGTGCCCGCGTTGAGCAGCGTCAGCACCGGCAGCGGACCGGCGGAGGAGCCGGCCAGCGCCCGGCCGAGCTCGCAGGCCTGCGGCGAGGCGAAGAACGCGGCGAGGGTCGCCCGGGCCCGGTGCAGCGACTCGACGACCTCGTCGACGGTCGCGTCGGCGTGGGAGGCCAGCAGCGCCGCGCTGGTCGCGTCGAGCGGGCTGGACGTGCCACCTGCGCCGTCGCGGGCGCTGACGAGCAGCGAGTCGACGATCCGCGCGTCGGGCCACCACCCGAGGTGCACCAGCACGTCGCGGCCGGACATCCCGCGCAGCCTCGACGGACGTTCGAGGTCGGTCGCGGCGACCACCTCGAGGAAGCCGTCCCAGGCCGCCAGCACCGACTGCCCGAGCAGCTCGGGTGGGGTGTCGGCCAGCCCGCAGGGACCGACGGGGAAGATGGGCGCGGGCACCCGCCCATCCTGCCCCGGAGAGAGATGAGCGATCGATGAGCGTCGACGTCGGCGACCAGGCCCCGGACTTCGAGCTGCAGGACCAGGCACGCCAGCCTGTGCGCCTGTCGTCGTTCCGCGGACGCAAGAACGTGGTGGTCGTCTTCTACCCCATGTCGTTCACGCCGACGTGCCAGGGCGAGCTGTGCGCGATCCGCGACACGATCGAGGACTTCGAGGGCGACGACGTGCAGACCCTCGCGATCAGCGTGGACAGCGGCCCGACCCACGCCCGGTGGGCCGCCGAGCAGGGCTACACCTTCCCCCTGCTGGCCGACTTCTGGCCGCACGGCGAGGTGGCCCGGGCGTACGGCGTGCTCGACGAGCGCAACGGCGTCGCCCTGCGCGGCACCTTCATCGTCGACAAGGCCGGCATCGTCGTCTACAAGGTGGTCAACGCCATCCCGGACGCCCGCGACCTCGAGGAGTCCCGGAAGGTGCTCGCGGGCCTGTCCTAGCTGGCCAGCGCCTGGTCCACGAGCGCCTGCGCCACGTCACGCAGCTTGCGGTTGGTGTCCTGCGAGATCGTCACCAGGATGCCGAAGGCCTCCTCCGCGCCGCAGTGCCGGGAGCCCATCAGGATGCCCTTGGCCTGCTCGATGACGGCCCTGGAGGCCATCGCCGTCTGCAGCTGCTCAGCCACCCGCTCCTGCGCCTCGTACAGGTGCATGTTCGCCAGCGCCACGCCCGCGTAGGCGGCGAAGGTCGCGCCGAGCTCGGCGGCCTGGTCGTCGAAGGCGTGCTCCTCGGTGCCGTACACGTTCAGCGCTGCGGACACCTCGCGCTGCAGGGGCACGGGGATGCTCATCGAGCTGCCGACACCGTGCTCCCGGGCGGCGCGCATGTAGTCGGGCCAGCGCGTGTCGGTGCGGGTGCTGTGGACCCGGACCAGCTCGGCACCGTCGACGGCGTCCAGGCACGGGCCGTAGCCGCGGTCGTACTGGCGCTCGTCGAGGTGCAGGGCCAGCGGGCCGGTGTAGGCAGCCGTCTTGGCCCGGCCGCGCTCCACGAGCGTCACCGACACCTCGCTGGCGCCGGGGACGGTCCGCTTGACGAGGCCGGCGACCTTCTCCATGACGGTGTCCAGCGTGTTGTCGGCCATGGTGACCCGGCTCAGCTCGCCGAAGGCGGCCTGCGGTTGGAGGGGCGCGTGATCCGCCATGAGGTACCCGCTCGGTCGTCGGACCGAGACAGGAAGGGCCCCGGCCGGGGGAGGCACCGGTTCGCCTCGACCACGGGCGCAGTTCGCGCGACGCACGCTTCGTCGCCTCGCAGGGCGACCCAGGCTGCCGATGCTACTCGCACCCGAGGCTGCCGGATAGGTGTCCGCTTCGGCCAGGACTCCCGGCATACTGCAGGGCAGGGGCTGCACGGACCGGCGCGCGAGCCCCTGCACGCAGATCGTCCCCCGGACCCATGGCTCAGTTGGTAGAGCAGCGCCCTTACAAGGCGAAGGTCGGCAGTTCGAGTCTGTCTGGGTCCACCTCGCTGCACCGGGCGTGCCCGGAGCTCAGTCCGCCGCCTCCGACGCCGGCAGGTCGAGCTCGGCCAGCTCGGCTGCGAGCCGCGCCCCCATGACGCCGTAGCCGCGGGCGGTCGGGTGCAGCCGGTCGGGGTGCAGGAACGAGGGCGGCTGGTCGACCGCCCACCCGCCCGACAGCGGGCTGAAGAACGGCAGCCCCTCGTCCTCGGCGACGTCCTCGATCACCGCGTCGACGACGGCCCGCCGGGGGTCGACCGCACCCCCGGCAGGCGGGTCGTACGCCCCCATGAGCACGAGCTGGGCCTGCGGCTGGCGGCGGCGCACGTGCGCGACGACGTCCTCGACCGCCTCGCGCAGGGCCTCGGGGTCGGTGGCGCTGAGGGCGTCGTTCGTGCCGCCCTCGACGAGGACGACGTCGTACCGGCCCGACAGGGCACCGGGCCGTCGCAGCCGGTCGAGGTACGGCGGCCGCTCGCCGCGGGTGGTGAAGCCGGTGCCGCCCCAGGCGTCGACCTCGACGTCCCAGCCGAGCCGGACGGCCGCGATGCGGGCCATGACCGGGCGCTTGGGGCTCGAGCCGGTGCCCGCCATCAGGCTGTCGCCGAAGAAGTACGCCGACACGGCTCCGGGCTGCGCCTCGACCGGACCGGCGGAGCCTGGCAGGCAGCTCAGGCCCAGCGCGGTGAGGACCGCCACGGCGCCGAGCCGCCCCCGAGTGCCCCACCGCCGCACACCGCCCGCTGTCACGGGGGCAGTGTCGGCAGGCCGACCGGCCCGGCGCAGCCGTTCGCCCCAGTCCCCGGGACGAACCCGGACGTACCGGACACCGGGACTAGCCTCGCCCGGTGACCGTGCGGCTGTCGGACGTCGTGGGCGTCCTGGAGGAGCTCTACCCGCCCGCCTGGGCGCAGTCGTGGGACGCCGTCGGCCTGGTCTGCGGCGACCCGGACGCGCTCGTGCGCCGGGTGCTGCTCGCCGTCGACCCCGTCGAGCCGGTCGTGCGCGACGCGGTCGAGGGCGGCTTCGACCTGCTGCTCACCCACCACCCCCTCTACCTGCGGGGGACGACCACCGTCGCGGCGACGTCGCCGAAGGGCCGCGTGGTGCACGCCCTCGTCCGCGGGAGCTGCGCCCTGCACGTGGCGCACACCAACGCCGATGCGGCCGACCCGGGGGTGTCCGACGCCCTGGCCGAGCGCTTCGCGCTGCGCGACCTGCGGCCCCTGCAGCCGGTGCCCGAGGCCGCCGACAAGCTCGTCGTCTTCGTGCCCGTGCCGCACGTGGAGCGGGTCCTCGACGCCGCAGCGGCGGCGGGTGCGGGCGAGATCGGCCAGTACGAGCGCTGCGCCTGGTCGACCACCGGCACGGGCACCTTCCGTCCCCGGGTCGGGGCGTCACCGCACACCGGCGAGGTGGGCCGGGTCGAGCGCGTCGACGAGGCGCGGCTCGAGGTCGTCCTGCCCCGGTCGCGTCGCGCGCAGGTCCTGCGTGCGGTGCGGGCGGCGCACCCGTACGAGGAACCGGCGTACGACGTGCTCGAGCTCGCGGCGCAGGCCGGTCCGCGCGGGCTGGGCCGCGTGGGGGAGCTGCCCGCACCGACCAGCCTGCGCGAGCTGACCGAGACCGCGGCCCGCGTCCTGCCCGCCACCGCCTGGGGCGTGCGCTCGGCGGGCGACCCCGACCAGGTCGTGCGGACGGTCGCCGTCTGCGGCGGCTCGGGCGACTCCCTGCTGGGCGAGGCCGGCCGGGCCGCCGACGCCTACGTCACGGCCGACCTGCGCCACCACCCGGCCAGCGAGGCCCCCGAGGGGCTCGGGCTGGTCGACGCGGCCCACTGGGCGACCGAGCACCCGTGGCTGGCCGACGCCGCCCGACGGCTGTCGGCCGCCACTACGGTGGAGACGGTCGTGCACGAGCGGGTGACCGACCCCTGGACGCACGCTGTGCCGGGACACCGAACGGCGAGGAGCTCTCCCGCGTGAAGGCAGACCCGTTCGTCCAGCTGCGGCTGCTGGAGCTGCAGCGCCTCGACAGCATGCTGGACCGGCTGGCCCACCGGCGCCGCACGCTCCCCGAGCTCGCCGAGATCGCCCGCCTCGACGCGCTGGTCGACGCCCTGCGCGACGGGATCGTGCGCGCCGAGACCGAGGTCTCCGACCTCGCGCGCGAGCAGGCGCGGTTCGACAAGGAGATCGAGCAGGTCCGCACCCGCAAGTCGCGCGACGAGAGCCGGCTGGCCTCCGGCGCCATCACGGCCGCCAAGCAGCTGCAGGACCTCGAGCACGAGGTCGCCTCGCTGGCCCGCCGCCAGTCCGACCTCGAGGACGCCGAGCTCGAGGTGATGGAGCGCGCAGAGACGGCCCAGGCGACCCTGCAGGAGCTGACGGGCCAGCGCGAGACCCACCTGTCCGCCCGCGCCGCGGCCGAGCAGGCCGCTGCGGCAGCCACCGTCGAGATCGACGCCGAGGTCGAGACGACCGCCGCGGCCCGCTCCGCGCTGGCGGCGACGATGCCCGCCGACCTGCTCGCGCTGTACGAGAAGATCCGCGCCGCGCAGGGCGGCGTCGGCGTCGGCGAGATCGCCCGCGGGCGCTGCGGCGGCTGCCGCCTCGACCTCATGAACAACGAGAAGGCGGAGTACCGCGCTGCGCCGCCCGACGAGGTGCTGCGCCACGACGAGTGCGGCCGCATCCTCGTGCGCACCGCCGAGTCGGGCCTGTGAGGCACGAACGGGTGTGCCGGGGACCGCTGTGAGCTCAGCTGCGTCTCGGGGACAGCGATGAGCCGCCGGCTCCTGGTCGAGGCGGACGGCGGGTCCCGCGGGAACCCCGGTCCGGCGGGGTACGGCGCGGTCGTGCGCGACGCGGCCACCGGTGCGGTGCTCGCCGAGCGCGCCGCCGGGATCGGCCGGGCTACCAACAACGTCGCCGAGTACGGCGGGCTGATCGCCGGGCTGACCGCGGCCCTGGAGCTCGACCCGGCCGAGGTCGAGGTCCGCATGGACTCCAAGCTCGTCGTCGAGCAGATGAGCGGGCGCTGGCAGGTCAAGCACCCCGCCATGAGGCCGCTGGCAGCCGAGGCGCAGATGCTGGTGCGCCGGCTGCCCCGCGTGCGCTTCTCCTGGATCCCGCGGGCGCAGAACGCGCACGCCGACCGGCTGGCCAACGAGGCGATGGACGCCGCGGCGCGCGGTGACGTCTGGCGGCCGGGGGGCGACAGCGGACCGGCCGACGCCGCAGACGCCTGGCTCGCCGAGCACGAGCCGACGGCCTCGCTCGAGTCGGCGCCGAGCGCCGACCTGCCCGTCGCGACCCCGCAGAACGGCTGGCGCGACGATCCGACGGCGCCGCCGACGACGGGCCTGCTGCTGCGCCACGGCCAGACCGAGCTGTCGGTCCACAAGCGCTTCTCCGGCGTCGGGGAGCAGCCGCTCACGGCGTACGGCCGGCGTCAGGCAGCGGCCGCGGCGGACCGGCTGGCGAGCAGCGAGGCGACCGCGGTCGTGGCCAGCCCGCTGCGCCGCGCCCGCGAGACCGCCGAGCTCGTCGCGGCCGCGCTCGGCGTCGAGGTCGCGCTCGAGCCGGGCCTGCGGGAGACCGACTTCGGCGCCTGGGAGGGCTCCACCTTCGCGGAGGTGCGTCAGCGGTGGCCGCGCGAGCTGGACGCGTGGCTGGCCGACCCGGCCGTCGCTCCGCCGGGCGGTGAGAGCTTCGCGCAGACCACCACCCGGGTGCGGCAGGCCCGCGACCGCGTGCTGCGGACGTACGGCGGGCAGCGCGTCGTGCTGGTCAGCCACGTGACGCCGATCAAGACGCTGCTCCGGCTCGCGCTGGACGCACCGGCGACCGCGCTCTACCGGATGCACCTGGACCTGGCCTGCCTGTCGGAGGTGCAGTGGTTCGCCGACGGGCCGTCGGTCGTGCGCTCGCTCAACGACACGGCGCACGTCCCGGCGGAGTAGGGCCCCGGCCGCGCTCGCCCACCGGATCGCTCGGGCCCCCCGGGGCTGAGCCTTCTGCAGAACTCTCCACTACGGAGGGTCCGGGTGTGGCCACATCCTCCCTGCCGATCACGCAACGCGGCTGCAACGCTCCGGCCACCCGACTCCTGGAGGTCCCGTGCGCCGCACCCTCGGCCTGCTCGCCACCGCCACCCTGCTCATCACGATCACGCCCATGGGCGCTGCGGGCGCGGCGCCGCCGCCTCGGGCCTCCCTCTGCGAGGCCGCACGCTCGCTGGACGTGCCCGGAGCAGAGCACCAGCGGGTGGACTGCCTGCCGGACCTGACGACCTACGGCCTGCTCGGCGGTGACTACCGGCCCACCGGTCCGCGCAACGGCGTCCACACCGACGTCGCCGACTTCGCCAACCTGCACGCGGCCGGCACGGTCAACCCGCGCGGGGTGCCGGGGGTGCAGGTCGACGGGTACTTCTCCGACACCTCGACCACCAACACGCTGCACGGCTGGAACCACGACTCGCAGTTCGTGATCCGCCTGCCGGAGCGGTGGAACGGGCGCATCGTCGTGGCGGGTGCGCCCGGCGTACGCAGGCAGTACTCCAGCGACTTCCTCGTCAGCGACCACGTCCTGGCCCAGGGCTTCGCCTACGCCAGCATCGACAAGGGCAACACCGGCGTCTTCTTCTTCCGCGACGGCGAGCGGCCCGGCGACGCCGTCCGCGAGTGGCACGCCCGTACGACGCAGGTGGCGCGCGCGGCCCAGCGGGTGGTCCGGCAGGCGTACGGCCGGCCGGCCGAGCGCACCTACATGACCGGGATCTCGAACGGCGGCTACCTCACGCGCTGGCAGCTCGAGAACGAGCCGGGCGTCTTCGACGGCGGGGTCGAGTCCGAGGGGACGCTGTTCGAGCGCGACAACAACCTGCTCACCTACCTGCCCGAGGCGCTGCAGGCCTACCCGGCGTTCCGCGACGCGACCGGCCCGGCCAAGGAGGCGGCGCGGCAGCGGATGTACGCCGCCGGCTTCGAGCCGGGGTCCGAGCCGCTGTGGGCGCTGCACTACGCGGTCTACTGGGACCTGACCCAGCGCATCTACCGCGAGGAGCTCGACCCGTCCTTCGACGGCGACCTCGAGGCGAGCATCCTCCCGTCCTGCCCGCTCGGCGTGCTGGGCTGCGCGAAGGACACGTCGTACGACCTGTCGACACGCCCGGCCGAGGTGATGGACGCCTTCGACGGCATCACGCTGACCGGCAAGCTCAAGCGCCCGATGCTCAGCATCCACGGCACCTTCGACGCGCTGCTGCCGATCGGCCTGCACGGCGAGCGCTACACCGAGCTGGTGGAGGAGCGGCACCGCTCCCGGCTGCACCGGGCGTACGAGGTCGAGCGGGGGCAGCACGTCGACGGCTTCGTGGGCGTCGTGCCGGGGATCTCGCTGCGGCCGCTGCTGCCGTGCCACCGCGCGGCACTGGACGCGCTCGTGGCGTGGGTGGAGCGCGGCGTGGAGCCGCCGGCGAGCGGTCCGGTGCAGGCCGAGGACGGACCGGCGATCAACACCTGCACGCTGTAGCCCTGGCTCCGTCCGGACGGGTGCTCAAGTCGGGCCCCGTCCGGACGATGCACGTGCCGTGGGTCACACGACGTACGGACTGCTGATGGAGGACGGCGCCTGGCGGGCGACGTGCGGCTGCGGCTGGGGCAGCCCGCCGTCGGCCGCCCTGGCGATGGCGACGGACGAGCTGGACGCGCACCTGTGCTCGGTGCTGGTGGTCGAGCAGCGGCCCAGGCGGGTGGAGAAGGCCGTCGCCGCGTCGGTGCTGCACGTCGTCGACCACCCGCTCTCGGTGGGGGTGCTGGCCGGGTGCCTGGCGCTGGCAGGGCCGCTCGTCCTGCGCCTCCGGTCGGCCTGAGGCCCGTCCGGCGGGCGTACGAGGCGGCGGCTGCGCGTACGCTCGCGGGTGGGACGAGTCGGCCGGACGGTCGCGGCGGGGGAGACCTCGTCGAGGAAAGTCCGGGCTCCACAGGGCAGGGTGGTCGGCAACACCGACCCGGGGTGACCCGCGGGAAAGTGCCACAGAGAACAGACCGCCGGTGCGGCGCCCTCGGGCGACGGGCCGGCAAGGGTGAAACGGTGGGGTAAGAGCCCACCAGCGCCCGGGGTGACCCGGGCGGCTCGGCAAACCCCACCCGGAGCAAGGTCAAGAGGGATCCCCCCGGGGGTCCTGCGCAGGCGTTCGAGGGCGGCCCGCCCGATGCCTGCGGGTAGACCGCACGAGGCCACCGGCAACGGTGGTCCTAGATGGATGGCCGTCCGTCACCGGCTCCTCGGAGGCGGTGGCGACAGAACCCGGCTTACAGGCCGGCTCGTCCCCCTCAGACATCGCACGTGCCGTTCTCGTGCGCCCCTCTGACGTGCAC
>CADCUB010000059.1 GCA_902805775.1 uncultured Frankineae bacterium
CGAGCTTGTTGACGAAGCACATGCGCGGGACGCCGTACTTCTCGGCCTGCCGCCACACCTGCTCGGTCTGCGGCTCGACGCCGGCGACACCGTCGTAGACGGCGACGGCACCGTCGAGCACCCGCAGGGACCGCTCCACCTCGACGGTGAAGTCGACGTGCCCGGGGGTGTCGATGATGTTGATGTCGTAGCCGTTCCAGACACACTTCGTCGCGGCCGACGTGATGGTGATGCCGCGCTCCTGCTCCTGCTCCATCCAGTCCATCGTGGCCGCGCCGTCGTGGACCTCACCGATCTTGTAGTTGATACCGGTGTAGAAGAGGATGCGCTCAGTCGTCGTGGTCTTGCCGGCGTCGATGTGCGCCATGATCCCGATGTTGCGGGTCTTGGCGAGCTGGGCCGCGTTGGCCATCACTTACTCCTCTTCGTTCGGGTCCGCGTGCGGGTTCCGGGGCGACGACTCCTGGAAGCGCCCCGGGCTCCCGCCGGCAGCGGGTGCTGATGAACGGACGTCACCAGCGGTAGTGCGCGAAGGCCTTGTTCGACTCGGCCATCTTGTGCGTGTCCTCGCGCCGCTTCACGGCGGCACCGAGGCCGTTGCTCGCATCGAGCAACTCGTTCATCAGACGCTCGGTCATCGTCTTCTCGCGACGGGCGCGGCTGTACTGGATCAGCCAGCGCAGCCCGAGGGTGGTGCTCCGGGAGGGACGGACCTCGACCGGGACCTGGTAGGTCGCACCACCGACGCGGCGGCTGCGGACCTCGAGGCTCGGCTTCACGTTGTCCAGCGCGCGCTTGAGCGTGACGACCGGGTCGGTGTCGCTCTTGGCGCGGGCGCCCTCGAGGGCGCCGTAGACGATCGCCTCGGCGATCGAGCGCTTGCCGTCGACGAGCACCTTGTTCACCAGCTGGGTGACCAGCTGCGACTGGTAGACCGGGTCGACGACCAGCGGCCGCTTCGGCGCGGGACCCTTGCGAGGCATTAGCTCTTCTCCTTCTTGGCGCCGTAGCGGCTGCGGGCCTGCTTGCGGCCACGAACCGCCTGCGTGTCGAGCGAGCCGCGGATGATCTTGTAGCGCACGCCCGGGAGGTCCTTCACACGGCCGCCGCGCACGAGCACCATCGAGTGCTCCTGCAGGTTGTGACCGACGCCCGGGATGTAGGCGGTCACCTCGATGCCACTGGTGAGGCGGACGCGAGCGACCTTGCGCAGCGCCGAGTTCGGCTTCTTCGGCGTCGTCGTGTAGACGCGCGTGCAGACTCCGCGGCGCTGGGGCGAACCCTTCAGCGCCGGAGTCTTGGTCTTCTCGACCTTGTCCTCGCGGCCCTTGCGGACCAGCTGGTTGATCGTGGGCATGGGTGGCCTGGATCTCC
>CADCUB010000060.1 GCA_902805775.1 uncultured Frankineae bacterium
CGGTGCCGCCGGCCGCCGGTCACGGACCGAGGGCGGCAGCGGCCGCCTGACCGGCGCGCGCCTGCCGGCGGGCCGCCTGTCGGGGCTGCACCTGAGCGCCACGCTGCGCGCCGCGGCGCCGCACCAGCTCAGCCGGGGCCGCAGCGGCCCGGGGGTCGTGGTGCGTCGCGACGACCTGCGCGAGGCGGTCCGCGAGGGCCGCGAGGGCAACCTGGTGCTCTTCGTCGTCGACGCGAGCGGCTCGATGGCCGCCCGCGCGCGGATGAGCGCCGTCAAGGGCGCCGTGCTGTCGCTGCTGACCGATGCCTACCAGCGCCGCGACAAGGTGGCGCTCGTGAGCTTCCGCGGCGCGGCCGCGGACCTCGTCCTGCCGCCGACCACCAGCGTGGAGGCGGCTGCCGTCCGCCTGCAGGCGCTGCCGACGGGCGGGCGCACGCCCCTGACGGCCGGGCTGCTGCGGGCGGCGGAGGTGCTGCGCGTGGAGCAGGTGCGCGACCGCGCCCGCCGGGCGCTGGTCGTCGTGGTCACCGACGGGCGGCACACCAGCGGGCCGTCGCCGGAGCTCGCCGCCGCCCACCTCGCCCGCAGCGGCGCCGCGAGCGTCGTCGTCGACTGCGAGAGCGGGCCGGTGCGGCTCGGGCTGGCCCAGGAGCTCGGCCGCCGGCTCGGCGGGCCCGCCCTGCGCCTGGAGGAGCTGTCGGCCGACAGCCTCACCCGGGTCGTGCAGGCGGTGGCGTAGTGGCGCCCCAGGGCCAGCCCTCAGCGGTCCCCGACGACGGCCTCACGACGCGTCAGCGCCGCAACCGCGCGCTGCTCGTCGTGCACACGGGCGAGATGAAGGGCAAGTCGACCGCGGCCTTCGGGCTCGCGCTGCGCGCCTGGAACCAGGGCTGGCCGATCGGGGTCTTCCAGTTCGTCAAGAGCGCCAAGTGGAAGGTCGGGGAGGAGCACGCCCTGCGGACCCTGGGCGACAGCGGGCAGGGCGGGACGGTCGCCTGGCACAAGATGGGCGAGGGCTGGTCGTGGACCCGCAAGGCGGGGACCGCCGACGACCACGCCGCCAACGCCCGCGAGGGCTGGGAGCAGGTCAAGCGCGACCTGGCCGCGCAGACCTACCGCTTCTACGTGCTCGACGAGTTCACCTACCCGATGACCTGGGGGTGGGTCGACGTCGACGAGGTCGTCCGGGTGCTGCGCGACCGGCCGGGCGACCAGCACGTCGTCATCACGGGGCGGGGAGCGGCGCCGGCGCTGGTCGAGGCCGCGGACCTCGTGATGGAGACCCACAAGGTCAAGCACCCGATGGACGCCGGGCAGAAGGGCCAGCGGGGGATCGAGTGGTGAGCCTCCCGCGGCTCGTGGTGGCCGCTCCCAGCTCCGGCTCCGGCAAGACGACGGTCGCGACCGGCCTGATGGCCGCGCTGAGCGCCCGCGCGCTGCGCGTGAGCCCGCACAAGGTCGGGCCCGACTACATCGACCCCGGCTACCACGCCCTGGCGACCGGCCGCCCGGGCCGCAACCTCGACCCGGTGCTCGTGGGGGAGTCCCGCGTCGCACCGCTGCTGCTGCACGGCGCCTCGGGTGCCGACGTCGCCGTCGTCGAGGGCGTCATGGGCCTGTACGACGGTCGCGGCAGCTCGCAGGAGGGCTCGACCGCGCACGTCGCGGCCCTGCTGCGCGCACCCGTCGTCCTGGTCGTCGACGCCGCCTCGATGTCGCACTCGGTGGCCGCGCTGGTGCACGGCTTCGCGACGTACGGCGGCGTCGACGGGGTGCACCTGGCCGGGGTGGTCCTCAACCGGGTCGGCAGCGACCGGCACGAGGCGCTGCTGCGCGAGGCGCTGGAGGGCCGGACGCGCGTGCTCGGCGTCCTGCGCCGCGACGACGACGTGCGCACCCCCAGCCGGCACCTCGGCCTGGTGCCGGCGGCCGAGCGCGCGCCGGAGGCGGTGGCCACCGTGCGGCGCCTCGGTGAGCTGTGTGCGCGCGCTCTCGACCTCGACGGCCTGCTCGAGCTCGCTCGGTCCGCGCCAGCGCTCGACGCGGAGCCGTGGACGCCCGCGCCCGTCCCGTCTTCGACCGCCGCCGGGCCCCGGCCCGTCGTGGCGGTGGCCGGCGGGCCGGCCTTCACCTTCTCCTACGCCGAGACCGCCGAGCTGCTGACCGCCGCCGGGGCCGAGGTCGTCGTGGTCGACCCGCTGCGCGACGAGCGGCTGCCCGCCGGCACCGCCGGGCTCGTGCTCGGCGGCGGCTTCCCCGAGGTCTTCGCCGAGCAGCTGTCGGCCAACGCAGGCCTGCGCGACGACGTGGCGCGCCTGGCGCGCAGCGGAGCCCCGGTGTCGGCCGAGTGCGCGGGGCTGCTCTACCTGTGCGAGCGGCTCGACGGCCTGCCGATGGCCGGTGTGCTGCCGGCGTCGGCGACGATGACGCCGCGGTTGACCCTCGGCTACCGCGAGGCGCGCGCTGCCTCCGCGAGCTGGCTCGGCGACGGGCCGGTCGCCGGCCACGAGTTCCACCGCACGGCGGTCGAGCCGCGGGCCGGCGCCGCACCCGCGTGGTCGCTGCAGCAGCACTCGGCCGGCGGGCGCACGGACAGGTGGGCCGAGGGGTGGGTGCAGGACGGCGTGCACGCCAGCTACCTGCACCTGCACTGGGCCGGACTGCCCGGGGTCGCCGACCGCTTCGTCCGCGCCGCGCGCAGCCTGCGGGTCGCGGCGTGACCCGCCTGGTGGGCGTCGGCGTGGGCCCCGGGGACCCCGAGCTGGTGACGGTGAAGGGCGTGCGCGTGCTGCAGGAGGCCGACCTCGTCGTCGTGCCGGTCATGGACCCGCTCGAGCAGGGCCGCGCCGAGGCGACCGTGCGCGCCCACGTCACCCACGACCGGCTCCGCCGGCTGGTCTTCGCGCTGGACGACCGCGGCGGCCCGACCGCGCAGCGGCTGTCCGCCTGGGAGGTCGCCGCCGACGCCGTCGCCGACGAGCTGCGGACGCGGGGCGGCACGGTGGCCTTCGCGACCATCGGGGACCCGAACGTCTACAGCACCTTCACCTACCTCGCCGACGCGGTCCGCGAGCGGCTGCCGGAGGTGCAGGTCGAGACCGTGCCCGGCATCACCGCCATGCAGGACCTCGCCGCCCGCTCCGGCACGGTGCTGTGCGAGGGCACCGAGTCGCTGGCGCTGCTGCCGCTGACCGCCGGGGTCGAGGCCCTCGAGCAGGCGCTGACGCACTTCGACTCGGTGGTCGCCTACAAGGGCGGCCGGCAGATGCCGGCCGTGCTCGAGGTGCTGCGGCGGCACGGCCGCCTCGACAGCGCGGTCTACGGCGCGGCCCTGGGCCTGCCCGACGAGGCCGTCGGCCCCGCCGCCGGAGCCCCCGCCGACGCGCCGTACCTCTCGACCGTCATCGCCCCGGCCGGGCGGACGACCCGGGGCGGCAAGCTGTGACACTCCCGGGGAGGGTGAGCTTCGTCGGCGCCGGTCCCGGTGCCGCCGACCTGCTGACCCTGCGCGCCGCGCAGCGCATCGCCGAGGCCGACATCGTCATCTGGGCCGCCTCCCTGGTGCACGAGGACGTCCTGCAGCACGCCCGCCCCGACGCGGTCGTCGTCAACAGCGCCGAGCACTCGCTCGAGGGGATCCGCGCGCACTACGAGCGCGCGGCCCGCGAGGGGCTGCTCGTGGCGCGCATCCACTCCGGTGACCCGGCGCTGTGGGGCGGCACCCAGGAGCAGCACGAGCTGTGCACCGAGCTCGGCCTCGAGACCGAGGTGATCCCGGGGGTCAGCAGCTTCAGCGCGGTCGCCGCGATCGCCCAGCGCGAGCTGACGATCCCGGAGGTCGCGCAGTCGGTCGTGCTCACCCGGCTCGAGGGGGGCAAGACGCCCATGCCCTCGCGCGAGACCGTCCGCTCCTTCGCCGCGCACGGCACGACCATGGCGCTGTTCCTGTCAGCCGCCCGCACCAAGCAGCTGCAGGACGAGCTGCTGGCGGCCGGCACCTACGACGAGGCCACGCCGTGCGTGGTGGCGTACGCCGCGACGTGGCCGGACGAGCTGGTCTTCGAGTGCGCGCTGGGCGAGCTCGCGGCCCGCGTGCGTGAGCGCGGGCTCTACAAGCACACCCTCGTGCTGGTCGGGCCGGCGCTGGCCTCGGGCGGCACCCGCTCGCACCTGTACCACCCCGGGCACTTCCACGAGCACCGCAAGGTGGAGGACCGGGCGATGCGGGCGGCCCTGCGCGCGCGCGACGCCGAGCTCAAGGCGGCCGGACCGTGAGCCCGGCGTCGACGCCGACCCGCTGGGGCGCGGCATGACCGGTCCGGAGCTGCGTGAGCCCGACCTCCCGCGCACGGCGAAGGTCCGCACGGGCCCCCTGCGCAGCGGGTGGACCACCGGCACGTGCAGCGCCGCAGCAGCCAAGGCCGCCACCACGGCCCTGCTGACCCAGTGCGCCCAGACCCGGGTGGAGGTCACGCTCCCCGACGCCCGCGTCGTGCCGTTCCCCGTCGAGCGCTGCGACGTCGGCCCGGACAGGGCGCAGGCGGTCGTGGTCAAGGACGCCGGCGACGACCCGGACGTGACGCACGGCGCGCACCTGACCGCGACCGTCCGCTGGGCGGACGCCCCCGGGGTGCACCTCGAGGGAGGGGTGGGCGTCGGCGTGGTCACCAAGCCCGGCCTCGGCCTCGAGGTCGGCGGTCCGGCGATCAACCCGGTGCCCCGGCAGATGATCCGCGACAACGTCGCCGCCGTCGTCGACCCCGACGAGCGCGGCGTGCAGGTGACGATCAGCGTCCCCGACGGCGAGCAGCGCGCGCGCCGCACGACCAACGCCCGCCTGGGCATCCTCGGCGGCATCAGCATCCTCGGGACCACCGGGGTCGTGCGTCCCTTCTCCACCGAGTCGTGGCGTGCGTCGGTCGTGCAGGCCGTCTCGGTCATGGCGGCGCAGGGCGAGCCGACGCTGGTGCTCGCGACCGGCGGCCGTACGGAGAAGGCGGCGATGCGGATGCTGCCGGACCTGCCCGAGGTGTGCTTCGTCGAGGTGGGCGACTTCACCGGTGCGGCACTGCGCCAGGCGGTGGCGGACGGGCTGGGCGAGGTCGTCTTCGTCGGCATGGCCGGCAAGCTCACCAAGCTCGCCGGCGGCGTGCTGATGACCCACTACACGAGGAGCAAGGTCGACACGGCCGTGCTCGAGCAGGTCACCCGCGAGCTGGGGGCCGACGACGCCCTCGCGCAGGCGGTGCGCGGGGCCAACACCGCCCGGCACGCCTACGAGCAGTGGGAGGCCGCCGGCGTCCTGCGCCCGGCGGGCGACCTGCTCTGCGGCCGCGTCGCCGAGGTGCTCACGCGGTTCAGCGGCCTTCCGGCCCGGGTGGCGATGGTCGACCCCGCCGGGGCCGGTGTCGTGGCCGCGACCGAGCCCGACTGGGTCTCGCCGTGATCACCGTCGTCGGCTACGACGGCGGACCGCTGCCCGACTCCGCCCGCGAGCGCCTGTCGCGCGCCCGCCTGGTCATGGGCGGACGCCGGCACCTGCGCGAGGTGCCGCTCCCCGAGGGCGTCACCACGCTGGCGCTCCGCGACGACCCCGTGGCGGCGCTCACGGCGGTCGCCGACGAGCCGGGCGACGTCGTCGTGCTCGCGTCGGGCGATCCGGGCTTCTTCGGGGTGGTGCGCGCGGTGCGGCGCGCGGTGGCGCCGCGCCCGGTGGAGGTGCTGCCCGCGCTGTCCAGCGTGGCGCTGGCCTTCGCCCGGGCGGGCGTCGAGTGGGACGACGCCGTCGTCGTGTCGGCGCACGGGCGCGACCCGCGCACGGCGCTCGCAGTGGCGCGCTCACAGCCGAAGGTCGCGGTCCTCACCGACGAGCGCTGCGGCCCGGCCCACCTCGGCGCCGCCCTGCGCGGACGCGCGGACCGGGTGCTGGTCGTCGGCGAGCGGCTCGGGCTGCCCGGTGAGCGGGTCGTGCGCGTGACGCCGGCAGAGGCGGAGCAGGGCGACTGGTCGGACCCGAACGTCGTCGTCGTCCTGCCGGCACAGGCTGCCGACCCCGGGCCGCGCGCCGTCGTGGCGGGCCACCGGGGGCCGCAGGGCTGGGCGCTGCCCGTCGCGGCCTACGCCCACCGCGACTCGATGATCACCAAGCCGGAGGTGCGCGCGGTGGTGCTGGCCCGGCTGGGTCCGCGGCTCGGCGACGTCGTCTGGGACGTCGGTGCGGGCAGCGGCTCGGTGGCCGTCGAGTGCGCGCTCTTCGGTGCCGACGTCTGCGCGGTCGAGCGCGACCCGTCGGACGCGGAGCGCGTACGCACCAACGCCGCCGGCGCAGGCGTCCACGTGCGGGTGGTCGAGGGCGTCGCTCCCGCCGCCCTGGCGGACCTGCCCGACCCCGACGCCGTCTTCGTGGGCGGCGGCGGTCCCGAGGTCGTACGGGCCTGCGTCGGCCGGCGACCCGCCCGGCTGGTCGCGGCGCTCGCGACGCTCGAGCAGGTCGCGCCGGTGCTGGCCGCGCTGACCGACGACGGGACGTACGCCGCCGAGGCCGTGCTGCTGCAGGTCAGCGCGCTGTCGCCGCTCGGACAGGGCCACCGGCTGGTGCCCGCCAACCCGGTCTTCGTGGTGTCCGGGGAGCTCGCGTGATCGGCCTGGTGACGACCACCGCCGCCGGTCGCGCCGCCGCCGCCCGCCTGGCCGCCGCCCTGCCCGACACGCAGGAGTACGACGTGCGCGGCATCGAGGACGCCTTCGGCGAGTGCGCCGGCGTCGTGTCCTTCCTCGCCGCCGGCGCGACCGTGCGCCTGCTCGCCCCGCTGCTCCAGGACAAGCACAGGGACCCGGGCGTGGTCGTCGTCGACGAGGGCCTGCGGTTCGCGGTGGCCCTGGTCGGAGGGCACGACGGGGGCGCCAACGCGCTGGCGCACCGCGTCGCCGACGTCCTCGGCGCCACCGCCGTGATCACCACGGCCAGCGACGCGGTCGGGCTGCCGGGACTGGACACCCTCGGGTGGCCGGTCGAGGGCGCGGTCGCCGCGGTCGGCCGGGCGATGCTCGACGGCGGACCGGTGCGCGTCGAGGCCGACGCCACCTGGCCGCTGCCGCCGCTGCCCGTCGGCGAGGTGGGTGAGCACGTCCTGCGCGTGACCGACCGGGTGGTCGAGGCCGAGGCCCGCACCTGCGTCCTGCGCCCGCCCTCGCTCGTCCTCGGACTGGGCGCCTCCCGCGGTGTCGACGCCGAGGAGGTGCTCGCCCTGGTCGACACGGCGCTGGCCGGTGCAGGCCTGTCGGCCGCGTCGGTCACCGCCGTCGGGACGGCGGACGCCAAGGCCGAGGAGGCCGGACTGGTCGAGGCCTGCGCGCGGCGGGGCTGGCCGCTGACGACCTTCCCCAGCGAGCGGCTGGCCGGGGTGCCGGTGCCCAACCCGAGCGAGGCGCCGCAGAAGGCGCTGGGGACGCCGAGCGTGGCCGAGGCCGCGGCGCTGCTGCTGGGCGACGAGCTGGTGGTCGAGAAGACCACGTCGGCCCGGGCGACCGTCGCGGTGGCGCGCCGCCGCCCGCGCGGCCGCCTCGCGCTGGTGGGCCTGGGGCCCGGTGCACGCGACCTGCTGACCCCGCGCGCGCAGGCCGAGCTGCGACGGGCGTCGGTGTGGGTCGGCCTGGACCAGTACGTCGACCAGGTGCGCGACCTCGCCCGCCCGGGCACGCGGATGCTGGAGACCGGCCTGGGCAAGGAGGAGGAGCGGGCGCACAGCGCGGTCGCCGAGGCCGCGGCCGGGCACGCCGTCGCGCTGCTCGGCTCGGGCGACGCGGGTGTGTACGCGATGGCGAGCCCCGCGCTCGAGGTCGCCGGAGCCGACATCGACGTCGTCGGGGTGCCCGGGGTCACCGCGGCGCTCGCGGCCAGCAGCCTGCTCGGCGCGCCGCTCGGGCACGACCACGCCAACGTCAGCCTGTCCGACCTGCACACGCCGTGGCCGGCCATCGAGGCCCGGGTGCGGGCGGTCGCGGCCGCCGACCTCGTGGTCACCTTCTACAACCCCCGCAGCCGGGGCCGCGACTGGCAGCTGCCGCGGGCGGTCGAGCTGCTGCTCGAGCACCGCCCGGCCGGCACGCCGGTCGGGGTGGTCACCGACGCGACGCGGCCCACGGAGCGGGTCGAGCTGACGACCTTGGGCGCGCTCGACTGCTCGACGGTCACGATGTACGCGTGCGTCGTCGTCGGCTCGTCGCAGACCACCGTGGTGGCGGGGCGCATGGTGACGCCGCGCGGCTACCGCTGGTCGGGCTCGGACGTGCCGTGACGCGCGCGTCGAGCCCGTACGCCGTGACTCGCGCCTGCACGGCGTGCGGCGCCTGCCTGCTGACCTGTCCCGAGCACGCGATCGTGGTCGGGCTGCCGCTGCAGGTGCGCGCGGACCGCTGCACGCGCTGCGGTGAGTGCGTCGAGGTGTGCCCGGCCGATGCGATCATCGAGCTGCGGGCGGACGTCCCCACCCGAGCCGATCATGGAGTCGTGGCACGTCCTGGGGACGACCTGAGGGTGGCCGCTGTGCCCCACCTCCATGATCGCGGGCAGGTGGCCGTCGCGGCCGGCAGGACGGGCAGGCCGGGCGCGACGAGCACGGGGGCGCTGGAGGGCGCGGCGGCGCAGGGGGGCGCGGCGGCGCAGGAGGGCGCAGCGGTGAAGGAGGGCGCGGCGGCGCAGGGGGGTCCCCGGTGAGGCCCGGGACGGTGGCGCTGGTGGGCGCCGGGCCGGGCGACCCCGGGCTGCTCACCCTGCGCGCCGCGCAGCTGCTCGGCGAGGCCGACGTGGTGCTCGTCGACCGGCTCGTCGACCCCCGGGTGCTGGCGCACTGCCGGCCCGACGCCGAGGTCGTCGACGTCGGCAAGACCAGCTGGACGGGCACGGCCCCGCGTCAGGAGGAGATCAACGCCCAGCTCGTCGCGCACGCGCAGGCCGGCCGCCGGGTCGTACGGCTCAAGGGCGGCGACCCCTTCGTCTTCGGACGCGGGTCGGAGGAGGCCGAGGCACTGGTGCTCAAGGGGATCCGCTTCGAGGTCGTCCCCGGCATCTCCTCGGCGCTGGCCGCCCCCGCGTACGCCGGCATCCCGGTCACCGCCCGCGGCTACACGCAGGACGTCTGCGTCGTCACCGGCCACCTCGACCCCGACGACCCGGCCAGCCGGGTGCGGTGGCAGGCCCTGGCCACCGGTCCGGGCACGCTGGTGGTGCTCATGGGCCACGACCGGCTCCCGCTGCTGACCCGCTCGCTGATCCGCTTCGGCCGCGACCCCCGGACCCCGTCCGCCTGCATCCAGCAGGGCACCTCCGAGCAGCAGCGGGTGGTGGTGAGCTCCCTGCAGCACCTCGCCGACGACGTCGCGGCGGCCGGGCTGCGGGCGCCCGTCGCCACGGTGATCGGGGAGGTGGTGCGGCTGCGCGAGGTCCTGCGGTGGTTCGACCGCCCCGAGGACGAGGACCCCGCGGACAGCGACACCGCCACCCACACCGCCACCCACACCGCCACCCACACCGCCACCGGACCCGTTCCCGACGCCGAGCCCGAGGACGCATGAGCAGCCCCGCACCGACCGACGCCCCGGCTGCCCGCGCCGCGGTGCACCCCATCGAGCAGGAGTCCTTCGCGATCCTGCGCAGCCGGGTCGACCTGTCGCACCTGCCGCCGCTGACGCGCGCGGTCGTCGAGCGGGTCGTGCACGCCAGCGCCGACCTGTCGTACGTCGACGACCTCGTGGCCGACGAGGCGGCGCTCGTCCGGGGGCAGGCCGCGCTGCGCGCCGGGGCGCCGGTCGTGGCCGACGTGCAGATGGTCGCCGCCGGCATCACGCGTCGCACCGCGGTCTGCCGGCTCGCCGAGGCCCGCAGCTCCGACGGGCTGACCCGCAGCGCGGCGGCCGTGCGCCTGGCCTTCGACGAGGTGGGCCCCGGCGCCGTCTGGGTCGTCGGCTGCGCGCCGACCGCGCTGTTCGAGGTGCTCGCCCTCGGCGTCGAGCCGGCCCTGGTCGTGGGGCTGCCCGTCGGCTTCGTCGGCGCCGCGGAGTCCAAGCTCGCGCTGCGGGAGGCCGGCCTGCCGGCCGTGTCGAACCGGAGCGAGAAGGGCGGTTCGGCCGTCGCCGCCGCCGCGTTGAACGCCCTGCTGTACGAACCCCCCGCCGCCCCGAGTCCCGAGGAGCACCGGTGACGCCGCTGCCGTCCCGTCCCGCCCTGATGATCGTCGGTCACGGCACCAAGAGCGCGCAGGGGTGCGCGCAGTTCGCCGAGCTGGTCGAACGCGTCCAGCTGCGGGCCCCGCACGCCGACGTCACCGGGGGCTTCCTCGAGCTCGCTCCGCCGCCGATCCAGGACAGCGTCCGCCGGCTCGTCGAGGCCGGACACCGCACCGTCGACGTCGTCCCGCTCGTGCTGGTCGCGGCAGGCCACAGCAAGGGCGACATCCCGGCAGCGCTCGAGCGCGAGAAGCTGCGCCACCCGGGCCTGAGCTTCCGCTACGGCCGCCCGCTGGGCAGCCACCCCGACCTGCTCGCCGTCGCCGAGCGGCGGCTGGCGGCGCTCGTCCCGCGCGCGCAGTGGGCCGAGACCGCCGTCGTGCTGGTCGGCCGCGGCGCGACCGACCCGGACGCCAACGCCGAGGTCGCCAAGACCGCCCGCCTGCTGCAGGAGGGCCGGGGCATCGGCACCGTCGAGACCGCCTTCATCTCCCTGGCCGCGCCGTCGGTGCCGGCCGGGCTGGAGCGGACCCGCCGCCTGGGCTTCGGGCGGGTGGTCGTGCTGCCGTGGTTCCTGTTCGCCGGGGTGCTCCCGGACCGCATCGTCGCCCAGGCGCAGGAGTGGGCGCAGGCGCACCCCGACGTCGACGTCCGCACCGCCGACCTGCTGGGGCCGGGGGACGAGCTGGCCGGGGTGGTGGTGGAGCGGTGGGCCGAGATCGGCGGCGGCGACCTGCGGATGAACTGCGACACCTGCGCCTACCGCGTCGCCCTGCCCGGCTTCGAGGACAAGGTCGGCGCCCCGCAGACGCCGCACGACCACCCCGACGACCCGGCCCACCCGCACAGCCACGGGCACGCGCACGACCACGCGCACTGAGGTGCACGACCTGCGCCACCACGGCGACGCGGAGGCGACGCCCGGCCTGCTCGACCTGGCCGTCAACGTCCGGGGGACCGCGCCGCCGGCCTGGTTGACCGGGCGGCTCGTGCGCGGTCTCGACAC
This sequence comes from uncultured Frankineae bacterium, assembly GCA_902805775.1. GTDB lineage: Bacteria > Actinomycetota > Actinomycetes > Mycobacteriales > SCTD01 > SCTD01. The sequence goes on from CADCUB010000060.1 coordinate 11,231, forward strand.
CCTCGGCGCCTACCCCGACCAGCGGGCCGCGGTGGCCGCCGTCCGCCGCCGGCACGACCGCCCCGAGGACGAGGTGCTGCTCACCGCCGGCGCGGCGGAGGCGTTCGTGCTGCTCGCGCGCGTCCTGCAGCCGCGGCACGCCGTCTGCGTGCACCCGGGCTTCACCGAGCCCGAGGCCGCCCTGCGCGCGGCCGGGCACGAGGTCGACCGGCTGGTGCTGGCGCCGCCGTACGTCCTCGACCCGGCGCAGGTGCCCGAGGACGCCGACCTCGTCGTCGTCGGCAACCCGACGAACCCGACGGGCGTCGTCCACGACCGGCTCGCCGAGCTCTGCCGGCCGGGCCGCACCGTCGTCGTCGACGAGGCGTTCGCCGACGCCGTCCCGGGCGAGCCGCACTCGCTGGCCGCCCGCGGTGACCTGCCCGGGCTCGTCGTCGTCCGCAGCCTCACCAAGACGTGGGCGCTGGCCGGGCTGCGGGTGGGCTACCTGCTCGCGCCGGCCGGGCTGGTCGCCCGGCTGCGCGACGCGCAGCCGCTGTGGGCGGTGTCCAGCCTCGGGCTCATCGCCCTCGACACCTGCCTCGCCCGCGGCCCGGTGGCCGCCGCCCGCCGCGACGCCGAGGGCATCGCGGTCGAGCGGGCCGCGCTCGAGCAGGCGCTCACCGCCGCCGGCGTCGAGGTCGCACCGGGCTCGCGGGCGCCGTACCTGCTGTGCCGCGTGCCGGGGCGGCCGGACGTCCGGGACGCGCTGCGGGAGCAGGGGATCGCCGTGCGGCGGGGCGACACCTTCCCCGGGCTGACGGCCGAGCACTGGCGCACGGCGGTCCGCGGTCCCGAGGAGCGGGAGCGGCTCGTCGAGGGGCTGCGGCAGGTGGGTGTCCCGGCGGCAGGCGGGTAGCCG
>CADCUB010000061.1 GCA_902805775.1 uncultured Frankineae bacterium
GGGGCTGATCCACTCGGACGCGCCGCCGGGCCGGTCACGCTCACCGGCGCTCGCGATCGATCACCTCGTGTGCGGTGCGGACCGCGACGGCCGAGGACCAGCTCCCGCCGCGGGGCAGGTCGCGCGGGCGTGCGGCCGCCGCAGGGCTCCGCCCCGACCAGGCCACCGGCTCGATGGCACTCCTGCACACGAGCTGATCCACCAGGACGCTCCGCCGGGCCGGTGCGCGCTCACCGGCGCTCGCGATCGATCACCTCGTGTGCGGTGCGGACCGCGACGGCCAACGAGCAGGGGTCGACCGGCTCGTATCCGGTGCTCCCGCCGCGGGGCCGGTCGCGCGGGGGAACGGCCGCCGCAGGGCTCGGCCCCCGACCAGGCCACCGGCTGGATGGCAGTCCTGCACACGAGCTGATCCACTAGGACGCCAAGCCGGGCCGGTGCGTGCTCACCGGCGCTCGCAACCGATCACCTCGTGTGCCGCGAGGACGGGACCAGGCTCGGGTGCCGCTCGATCGGGCGCTGCGGCAGAGTGCTGCCGGCGAGGGGTCGGCCGGCGAGGGGTCGGCCGGGCTTCGGGGGGTCAGGCGGTCACGGGCGACTGCGGTCGGCCGGGCTTCGGGAGGTCAGGCGGTCACGGGCGCCTGCGGCACGGCGAGCGGCGCCCCCGCGGACGGCGCCGCCAGCCGCAGCGCACGCGAGCGGTAGCCGCGGTCCTTGCCCAGGATGCGCTCGGCCGCGAGGCGCCCCGAGATGAGCACCATCGGCACGCCGACCCCGGGCTGGGTGCCCGAGCCCGCGAACACCACGCCGTCGACCGTCGGCGCGAGGTTGCCCGGCCGGAACGGCCCGGTCTGCAGGAACGAGTGTGCGGCGGCGAACGGCGCGCCCTGCTCCATCCCGCGCCGCTGCCAGTCGGCCGGCGTGGTGACGTCCTCCACCTCGATCCCGTCGCCGAAGCCGACGTAGCCGCGGGCCTCGAGGTGGGCGATCGCCTCGTCCCGGTAGCGCGGACCGACGACGTCCCAGTCGATGCCGGCGCTCGCGTTGGGTGTCGGCAGCAGCACGTAGTAGACGTGCTTGCCGTCCGGAGCCAGCGAGGGGTCGCTCCGGGTCGGGTTGGTGACCAGGATCGACGGGTCGCTCATGAGCGACTTCTTCGCGATCAGCTCGTCGAACACCCCGGCCCACGACCGGCCGAAGTGGATGTTGTGGTGGGCCGTCTTGCTGTAGCCCTGGGTGTGTCCGGCGAGCAGCAGGAAGCACGAGGGGGAGTAGTCCAGGCTCTTGACCCGGCGCGGGGTGGCCTCCGGCGGGAGCAGCTCGCGGTAGGCCACCGGCAGGTCGGGGTTGAGCACCACGACGTCGGCGGGGATCCGCTCGCCGTCGTCGGTCTCGACCCCCACCGCGCGACCGTGCTCCACGAGCACCCGGCGCACGGTGGTGCCGTAGCGCAGCGCCACACCGTGCTTCTCGGCGGCGCCCGCGAGCGCACGCGGCACCGCGTGCATGCCGCCCTTCGGGAAGAACACCCCGGCGACGCTGTCCATGTACGCGATCACCGCGTAGATCGCGAGGGCGTCGTACGGCGACAGCCCGGCGTACATCGACTGGAACGACAGGACCCGCTGGGTGCGCGGGTCCTTGAGGTAGCTCTCGACCTTCGGCGCGAGCCGGCGGAAGCCGCCGACCGCCACCAGCCGGGCCAGGTTCGGCGTCAGCAGGTCGAGCGGGGAGTCGATGTTGCGGTCGATGAAGTCGCGCATCTCGTAGCGGTAGAGCTTCGAGACGAAGTCGACGTAGCGCAGGTAGCCCTGCGCCTCAGCCGGACCGCAGACCCGCTCGACCTCGTCGGCCATCGCGCCCGCGTCGGCCTTGACGTCGAGCGTCGAGCCGTCGGGGTAGTAGGCGCGGTAGAGCGGGTCGACCGGCTCGAGCTCGAGCCAGTCCTCCATCCGCTCGCCGACGCAGTCGAGGGCGTCGGCGATCAGGTCGGGCATGGTCAGGACGGTCGGCCCGGTGTCGAAGCGGTACGCCCCGTCGCCGCCGGGTGCCGCCACCTCGAGCAGGCCGTTGCGCCCGCCCGGCACGTCCTCGCGCTCGAGCACGGTCACCTCGCGGCCGGCGCCGGCCAGGCGCAGGGCGGCCGACAGACCGGCGAGGCCGGCTCCGACGATCACGACGCGGTCGGTTGGGCCGGAGACGGTCTTCACCGCTCGATCGTAGGTCGGTCGGGGTGACCCGGCTGGTCGAGCGGGTCGGCGGGGAGCGGGCCGCCGTCTTCGACCACCTCGTCCGGTTTCGATGCGGACGGCGGTTGACGGACAGCCATAGCGCGTGCACAGTCAGTGAGTCGCGTCGTCGTCGCGGCCCCCTCCCCAGTGCCCGCTCGCGGATCGCGAGCGGGCGCTCGTCCGTCCCGAGAGGACACTCCCCTTGTCGCACCCCTCCCCGTCCCGGGGCCGGCGCGCGCTCGCCCTCGTGGCGAGCCTGAGCCTGGCCACGGCCGGCGTGACGTCGGCGGCCACCGCCGCGTCCGCTGCACCGTCCGACGGCGTCGAGCTCGGCGCCGGCCGCTACGTGGTCCTGCTCGCCGACACGCCCGCCGCCGCCTACGAGGGCGAGGTCCCGGGCTTCGCCCGCACCCGTCCCAGCGAGGGCCGCTCGTACGGGCGCGGCAGCGCCGAGTCGCGCTACGAGCGCTTCCTGTCCGACAAGCAGGACCGGCTGCTCGAGCGCGTCGGCGCCCGGGCCACGCAGCGCTACACGGTTGCGCTCAACGGCTTCTCCGCGACGCTCACGGCGAAGCAGGCCACCGAGCTGGCGACCACGCGCGGCGTGCTGGCCGTCACCCCTGACGAGGAGCGCAGCCTCGACACGACGAGCTCGCCGGAGTTCCTCGGGCTGACCGGCGCCACGGGCACCTGGGAGAAGGCCGGGGGCAAGGACGACGCCGGGACCGGCGTCGTCGTCGGCATCATCGACAGCGGCATCTGGCCCGGGAGCGACTCCTTCGAGGGCAAGCCGCTCGGCTCCGGCCTGACCGACAACCCGAGGGTCGTCGGCTCGTCGGCGTCGGGGGAGACCGTCCGCTTCGCCAAGAAGGACGGCAGCACGTTCACCGGCCTGTGCCAGGCGGGTGAGGACTGGTCCGCGGACGACTGCAACTCCAAGCTCATCTCCGCCCGCTACTTCGCCGACGGCTTCCTGCGCAGCGTTCCTGCGGCCAACCGGGCGGCGACCGAGCGCATCTCCACGCGTGACGGCGACGGTCACGGAACGCACACCGCGGGCACCGCCGCCGGCAACGCCGACGTCCCGGTCACCATCGACGGTGCGTCCTACGGCAGCGCCTCCGGCGTCGCCCCCGGCGCCAAGGTCGCGGCCTACAAGGTGTGCTGGTCCGACAAGGACCCGAACACCGGCGGCTGCTACACCTCCGACTCCGTCGCCGCCATCGACCATGCGGTGAAGGACGGCGTCGACGTCCTCAACTACTCGATCTCCGGCTCGACGACCACCGTCGTGGACGCCGTCGAGTTCGCCTTCTTCAACGCCGCTGCGGCGGGCGTCTTCGTGGCGGCCTCGGCCGGCAACAGCGGCCCCACCGCCTCGACGGTCGCGCACAACAGCCCCTGGCTGACCACCGTCGCCGCGAGCACCCACTCCCGCACCGAGGGCACGGTGGTGACGGGCGACGGCGTGAAGCACAAGGGCGCGAGCATCAGCCAGACCCCGCTGGCGAGCACGCCGCTGGTGCTGGCCACCGCGTCCGGCGCAGCCGGCGCCTCCGCGAGCAACGTCCGGCTCTGCGCGCCCGGCTCGCTCGACCCGGCGAAGGTCACCGGGAAGGTCGTCGTCTGCGACCGCGGGGTCATCGACCGCGTGGCCAAGAGCGCCACCGTCAAGGCCGCCGGTGGTGTGGGCATGGTGCTGGCCAACACGAACACGAACAGCCTGGACTCCGACGTCCACACCGTCCCGACCGTGCACGTCGACGACGTCGCCGGCAGCGCCGTCAAGGCCTACGCGACGGCGGCCGGCGAGGCGGCGACCGTCCGCTTCGAGGTCGGTGACACCACCGCCGGGGCGAAGACCCCGGTCCCGCAGATCGCCGGCTTCTCCTCCCGCGGCCCGGCCCTGGCCAACGGCAGCGACCTGCTGAAGCCGGACATCTCGGCGCCCGGCGTCAGCGTCATCGCCGCCGTCGCACCGCCGGCGCACAGCGGGCGCAGCTTCGACGTCCTGTCGGGCACCTCCATGTCGTCGCCGCACATCGCCGGCCTCGCGGCGCTGCTGCTCGACATCCACCCCGTGTGGACGCCGCAGACGGTCAAGTCGGCGATGATGACGACCGCCTACGACCTGTCCGGCGCCAACGGCGCTCCGGCCACGGACCCCTTCGCCCAGGGCGCCGGTCACGTGAACCCGGGCCGCTTCCTCGACCCGGGCCTGGTCGTCACCAGCACCCCTGCGCAGTGGGCGGGGTTCTACGCCGGCCAGGGTCTGCAGCTCGGCACGGACGCGAAGCCGTTCACACCGATCGCCCCGACGGACCTGAACGTCCCGTCGATCGCGGTGAGCAAGCTCGCCGGGACGCAGACCGTGGCGCGCACCTTCACGGCCCTGCGCCCCGGGCGCTACACGATCCGTGCCGATGTCCCCGGCTTCTCGGTCGCGACCCGCGGCAGCGTCCCGTTCACGAAGGCGGGCCAGTCGCAGCGCGTGGAGTTCGCCTTCACCCGTACGACGGCGCCGCTCAACGCCTGGACCAAGGGCTCCATCACCCTCGAGGACGGCGCCGGCACGGTCCGCCTGCCCGTCGCCCTCAAGCCGGTCAGCGTCGCGGCGCCGGCCGAGGTCAGCGGCACCGGCACGAGCGGGTCGGTCCCGGTCAGCGTCAAGGCCGGGTTCACCGGACAGCTGCCGGTGACGGCCAAGGGCCTGGCCGCCGGGACGCGCCGGTCGGGCGCTCTGGCGTCGGGCGCTGTCCGGAGCATCGACGTCACGATCCCGGCCGGGACGAGCGTCGCGCGCTTCGACCTCGACTCCAGCAACGACGCAGGTGACTTCGACCTGTTCGTCTACCGGTACAACGCCGCCGGCACCGCACTGGCGGCGGTGGCGGGGCAGTCGGCCACCGGTGCTGCAGACGAGCAGGTCACCCTGTTCGCCCCGCAGGCCGCCACCTACCGCATCGACGTGGAGAACTACGCCGCTGCGCCAGGGGAGACCACCTCCGCCTACGCACTGACGGACTTCGTCGTGGACGGGGCCGCCACCGCGGGGTCGCTGACCGCCACCCCGAACCCGGTTCCGGTGACGCAGGGCGCCACGGCCGGCTTCACCGCGAGCTGGAGCGGCCTGACCGCCGGGACGTCGTACCTCGGGCTGCTGGCCTACGAGGGCGCTCCCAACGCGACGCTGGTGAGCATCACCGGCTGAGCACTCCCGCACGTCGGAGGCCGGTCACCCCACGGGGCGGCCGGCCTCCGGCAGGTCCGGCCCCGTACGCGGGTCCGGGGGCGCGAGGGACCAGGGGACTAGCGGCGCGCGGGAGGCCGTTGCTGCGGGAGCGCGGCGGTCCCGCTGCGGCGCACCCCGACGGTGCGCCGGCCGCGCTGGAGCAGACATGAAGATCGCGATCATCGGTGCCGGCAACATCGGAGGCAACCTCACGCGCCGGCTCACCGGACTGGGCCACGAGGTGGCCGTCGCCAACTCCCGCGGTCCCGAGACGCTCGTCGACCTCGTCACCGAGACCGGGGCCGTCGCCCTGCCGGTGGAGCAGGTCGCCCGCGACGCGGAGGTGGTGGTCGTGACGATCCCGCAGAGGAGCGTCCCCGACCTGCCTGCCGGGCTGCTCGACGCTGCGGCCGACGGCGCCGTCGTCGTCGACACCGGCAACTACTACCCCCAGCGCGACGGCCGGATCGCCGAGATCGAGGACGGCCTCACCGAGAGCGAGTGGGTGGCGAGGCAGCTCGGGCGGCCGGTCGTCAAGGCGTTCAACAACGTCTACGCCGACCACCTGGTCACCGCCGGCCGTCCCGCCGACGACCCCTCCCGACCGGCGCTGCCGGTGGCCGGCGACGACCCGGAGGCCAAGGACGTCGTGATCGCCCTGCTCGACGAGCTGGGGTTCGACGGCGTCGACGCCGGCCCGCTGTCGGAGTCCTGGCGCCAGCAGCCCGGGACCGCGGTGTACGGGACCGACCTGCCGGCCGAGCAGCTGCGGCAGGCGCTCGCGGACGCCGAGCCCGGACGTCCCGACGAGTGGCGCGCCTGAGGCCCGGCACCACCCGACACGCCTGGCTCAGGCCGTCCCCCGCTCGCCTGGCTCAGGCCGTCCTCAGGCTTGGCTCGGGCCGTCCCTCGAGCGCCTGGCTCAGGCCGTCCCTCCTGCGCCTGGCTCAGGCGACGGTCAGCACCTCCGCGCCGTCGTCGGTGACGAGCAGGGTGTGCTCGAACTGCGCTGTCCGGGACCGGTCGGCGGTGACGGCCGTCCAGCCGTCGTCCCACATCTCGTGGCGCCAGTCACCGATGGAGATCATCGGCTCGATGGTGAAGGTCATCCCGGGCAGGATCTCCCCGGTCGCCGCCGGGTTGTCGTAGTGGAAGACCTGCGGGTCGCTGTGGAAGCTGCGCCCGACGCCGTGCCCGACGAAGGCCCGGATCACGCCGTACCCGTGCCCCTCGGCGTGGGTCTGGATGGCCCGGCCGATGTCGCGGATGCGCCCACCGGGGCGGACGGCGGCGATGCCCCTGTCGAGGCACTCGCGGGTGACCTCGACCAGCCGCCGGTCCTGCTCCGCCACCTCCCCGACGAGGAAGGTGGCGTTGGTGTCGCCGTGCACGCCGTCGAGGTAGATCGTCACGTCGCAGTTGACGATGTCGCCGTCCTTCAGGACGGTCGAGTCGGGGATCCCGTGGCAGATGACCTCGTTGACGCTGGTGCACAGCGACTTGGGGAACGGCATGACCGACCCGCCGTAGCCGAGCGGCGAGGGGTAGCCGCCGCGGCTGACGCACTCCTCGTGCACGATCGCGTCGAGCTCGTCGGTGGTCACCCCCGGACGGACCGCCGCGCCGACCGTCTGCAGGATCTCCGCGGCCGCCCGGCAGGCGACCCGCATCCGCGCGATCGTCTCCGCGTCCTTCGGGCGGCCGGTGTCGCGGTGCTTGGGGCGACCGTGCCGGTCCAGCGCGTAGTCCGGCCGCGGGATGTGCGCCGGCACCTCCCGGCGGGGGGACCGGCGCCCGGGCCGGACGTACGCCGCTGCCAGGCGCTCGGCCTGCTCGCGCTCGGCCTGCTCGCGGGCCACGCGCGCGGGGTCGAGGTCGGCCAGGCGGTGGCAGCGCTTGTACCTGCGACCGCTGCCGCACCAGCAGGGGTCGTTGTTGGCCGTCACCGGGACAGTCGTCACGGGCTCCAGGCTACGAGGGCCGCGCTCAGACCGCCCTGCGCGTGACCGCCGTGGCCAGCTGCTCCAGCGTCGCGCGGGCGACGTCCTCGACGGGGGCCGCCTCGAGCGCGGTCAGGGCGTCGGCCATGAGCTCGTCGATGAGCCGCTCCACGCGCCCGCGCGCACCGGTCTCCTCGAGGACGGTCCGCAGCGCCGCGACGCCCTCGGGGGTCAGGTGCGGGTCGCCGAGGTGGCGGCGCACGACGGCGGCCTGCGCGGCGTCGGCTGCCTCCAGGGCCATCGCGACCAGTGCGGTCCGCTTGCCCTCGCGCAGGTCGTCGCCGGCGGGCTTGCCGGTCACCGCCGGGTCGCCGAAGACGCCCAGCAGGTCGTCGCGCAGCTGGAAGGCCTCGCCCAGCGGCAGGCCGTAGCCCGAGTAGCCGTCGAGCACGTCCTGACCGGCTCCGGCCAGCACCGCGCCGAGGTGCAGCGGCTTCTCGATGGTGTACTTCGCGCTCTTGTAGCGGGCGACCCGCAGGGCACGCCCGATGGAACCGCCGCCGCGCGCCTGCTCGAGCAGGTCGAGGTACTGCCCGCCCATCAGCTCGGTGCGCATCTCGGCGTAGACCCGGGAGCCGGCCAGCAGCCGATCGGGAGGCAGCCCGCAGCGTCCGAGCATCTCGTCCGACCAGGACAGGCACAGGTCGCCGAGCAGCACCGCGGCGCCCATCCCGAACGCCTCGGGATCGCCCGTCCAGGACTCCGTGCGGTGCAGGCTGGCGAACCGCCGGTGCACGGCCGGCTGCCCGCGTCGGGTGTCGCTGCCGTCCATGACGTCGTCGTGGATGAGCGCGCACGCCTGGAACAGCTCGAGGGCAGCGGCCGCGACCACCACCTCGTCGCCGTCGGGGCCGCCCGCCCCGCGGTAGCCCCAGTAGCAGAAGGCCGGCCGCAGCCGCTTGCCGCCGGCGATCAGGTCGGACAGGGCGTCGGTGAGCGGGCCCAGCTCCTCGCTGATCCCGTCCAGCACCGGCACCTGACCGGCCACGAAGCCGTCCAGCGCCTTCTGCACGCGCTGACGGAGGTCCTCGCGGTCGAGCGGGTCAGTGCTCACGCCGTCACAGTACGGCGTGGCGTGCAGCGCAGCCAGGGTCGCTGCTCGACCGGGCCGATAGCCTGGTCGGGTGGCCGGCCGCACGATCAGGGACATGCTCGCGAGCGGCTCGAGGCTGTTCTCCTTCGAGTTCTTCCCGCCCAAGACCGACGAGGGAGAGCGCCAGCTCTGGACGGCGATCCGCCAGCTCGAGCCGCTCCACCCCGACTTCGTGTCGGTGACCTACGGCGCCGGCGGCTCGACCCGCGACCGGACCGTCGCCATGACCGAGCGGATCGCCACCGACACCACGCTGACGCCGCTGGCCCACCTGACCGCCGTCGACCACTCGGTCCCCGAGCTGCGCCGCATCGTCGGACAGCTGGCCGCCGCGGGGGTCAACAACGTCCTGGCGCTGCGCGGCGACCCGCCCGGCGACCCGCAGGCCGACTGGGTCAAGCACGCCGAGGGCCTGGAGTACGCCGAGGACCTCGTGCGGCTGGTCAAGGCGTCGGGCGAGTTCTGCGTCGGTGTCGCGGCGTTCCCCGAGAAGCACCCGCGCTCGCCCGACCTCGACAGCGACGTGCAGCGCTTCGTCGCCAAGTGCCGCGCCGGCGCCGACTTCGCCATCACGCAGATGTTCTTCCGCGTCGAGGACTACCTGCGGCTGCGCGACCGGGTGGCCGCCTCCGGCTGCGAGGTGCCGATCCTGCCGGGCGTGATGCCGGTGACCAACCTGCGCCAGATCGTGCGGATGACCCAGCTGATGCAGTCGGAGTTCCCGGCGGAGTTCGAGGCCCGGCTGCGCGCGGTCGAGGACGACCCCGAGGCCGTCCGTGAGGTGGGCGTCGCGCACGCCACCGACATGTGCGACCGGCTGCTGGCCGAGGGTGCACCCGGCCTGCACTTCATCACCATGAACCGCTCGACGGCGACCCGCGAGGTCTGGTCCCGGCTCGGCCTGTCGCGCGCCGCATGAGGCTGGCGCACCGGGTGCACACCCGCGCCACCCCCGCGCAGGTGTGGGAGGTCCTCGGCGACCCGCAGCGCTGGTCGGAGTTCGAGCCGGGGCTGCGCGGCGTGCGCGGGCGGCCGGGAGCGACGAGCGAGGGACAGCGGCTGATCGGCCTGTCGCGGGTCGCGGCGCTCGGCATCCCGATCGACGTGCTCGAGGCGAGAGCGCCCTCGCGCGTGGTCGTGCTCGTCCACCTGCTGCCCGGCCTGCGCGAGCAGGTGACCTACGACGTGACGCCCGCGGCGCGCGGCGGCAGCGACGTGGTGGTCTCGGTGGTCCTGGACGGCCCCCTCGGCTGGCCGTCCGTCGGGCCGCTGTACCTCGCCGGCGGCCTGACCGCCCGGCTGCTCGCCCGGCGCACGGACCGGATCGCCCGGGCGGCGCGCAGGGTCGCATGACCCGCGGGCAGTGGTCGCTGCTCGCCCTGGCGGTCCTCGGTCTCGCCCTGCTCGTCCTCGCCCTCGTCACGGCACGCCGACCCGCACAGCCCGTGCCCGACCGGGACGGCTACTTCGACCGGTGGTCGACGACCCACGGCGGCTACGACCCGCGGACCGGCAGCGTGTGGGTGCGCGGCTGGCTGTCGATCGTGCTCCTGCTGGCCCGGCCCCTCGCCCGCCGCGGGGTGCAGCCGGACGTCGTGACGTACGCGTCGCTGTGGCTGGCCCTGCTGGTCCTGGCGCTGAGCGGCCTCGGGGGAGGGTGGGCGGTGCTCGCCGGCGTCCTCGTGGTGGCCAGCGCGCTGCTCGACTCGCTCGACGGCGGGCTCGCGGTGCTCGAGGACCGGCAGACGTCGTGGGGCTACGTCCTCGACTCGGTCGTCGACCGGTGCTCGGACGTCGTGTGGGTCCTGGCGGCGGTCGCGGTCGGGTGCCCGCTCGAGCTGGCGCTCGCCGTGGTCTTCGGCGTGTTCCTGCTCGAGTACCTGCGGGCGCGGGCCGGCAACGCCGGCTTCGGCGAGGTCGGGACGGTGACGGTCGCCGAACGGCCGACGCGGGTCATCGTGCTCGCACCGACGCTCGCGCTGTGCGGGGCGCTTCCTGCGTACGCCGGCGTGGTCTCGGTGGTCGGTCCGGCGGTGCTGCTGGGGCTCACCGCGGTGGGCGTGGGGCAGCTCGGGGTCGTCGTCCGCCGCGCCCTGGGATAGGCGCCCGGCCGACGGGTGCCGTTCAGGACGTTCACCCGATCGGGCTACGGCGAACTCTGCGTGGTCGCGTCCTCGCACTGCGTATAGTCAGCGACCACGCCACCTCCGCCGCTCCGGGCAGCACGCTGTCCGGACGCTGCGGCTGCGGGTGCCGGTCCGGACGTCTGAGCGGGAGGTGCAGGGACGTTGTCGTCCTTCGCGGCCGAACGCCGGGCGACGTACCGGGAAGTGCTCGCCGTGCGTCAGTTCCGGGCGCTGTTCGTCGCGCAGCTGCTCTCGCTCGTCGGTGACCGGGCCGCCGCGGTGGCCCTGGGCGTCCTGGTCTACGAGCGGTCCCGCTCGCCACTGCTCGCCGCGACCGTGTTCGGCCTGACGTTCCTGCCGCACCTGTTCGCCGCGCCGCTGTCGGTCCTGGTCGACCGCATGCCCCGCCGCCGGGTGCTCGTGCTCTGCGACCTGGCCCGTGTCCCCCTCGTCCTGCTCATGCTGGTCCCGGACGCGCCGCTGGCGCTGCTGTTCGTGCTGCTCGGGCTCGTGACCCTGTGCGAGGTGCCGTTCGACGCGGCGCGCACCGTCGTCATGCGCTCGGTGCTCGACGACGACCAGTACCCGGTCGGGGTGGCCCTGAGCTCCGCGGTCTACGAGGCCTCGCTGCTGATCGGCTCCCTCGGCGGTGGCCTGCTGGTGGCCGCCCTGTCCGTACGGGGCTGCCTGCTGTTCGACGTGGCCACGTTCGTGGTCTCGGCGGTCGTCGTGCGGCTGCTGGTGGACGAGCACGCGCCGGTCGTCGAGCCGGACGAGCAGCAGTCGGGCCTGCGGCAGACGCTGCACTTCCTGCTCGCCCCCGCGACCCGCCGGATGCTGTGGCTGGCCCTGGTCGTCGCCGGCGTGGCGACCGGCGCTGAGGGCCTGTCGGTCACGGTCGCCTACTCCCTGGGCGGGGGCGCGTCACTGACGGGAGTGCTGGCGGCGGCGATCCCGGCGGGGACGCTGCTCGCCGGGCTGCTCGTGCCGCGCCTGCTCACCCGGACGCAGCAGCGACGCGTCGCGCTGCCGCTGGCAGGGGTGACCGTCGGCGCCCTCGCGCTGTGCGCCCTCCCGGTCGGCGTGCCGACGCTCGTCGGGCTGTGGGCGCTCATCGGCGCGGGGTGCGCGGTCCTCGTCATCGCGAACCCGGTGGTCATGGCGGCGGTCCCCGACGCCCACCGGGGCAGGGCCTTCGGCATCTGCAGCAGCGTGCTCATGGCTGCGCAGGCCGTCGGCATCCTGGCGGCGGGGACGCTCGCCGACCACCTCAGCCCGACCCGTGCCCTCGCCGTCCTGGGCGGTCTGGGGGCCGTCGCGCTGCTTCCTGTGGCGCTGCGCGGGCTGGCGGCGGCCGAAGGTGCGGCCGACGCGCGCCACGAGGTGGTGGCCGGCTGAGCTCGACGTCCGGC
>CADCUB010000062.1 GCA_902805775.1 uncultured Frankineae bacterium
AGCCGGCGCGAGAGCGTGCCGGCCCACACGGGCATCAGCAGCCCGAACACCACGAAGCACGCCGTCATCGCGGGTCGGGTGGCCGCCCCTTCTCGCGCCAGCCGGCTGATCGCGTCCTCGAGCGGGTCGTAGCCGGGGGTGCGCGCGCCGAGCACCGCCCACCCGCCGACGAAGACCACCGGCGCGACGACCCCGCACACGGCGCCGAGCCGGCGCGGGACCTCCACGCCCGCAGGGTGTCACAGACCGGCGCGGGGGCAGACCGCGCGCCATGGGCTTCCGCGAGCACGTCGCACTGCAGGTCGAGCCGCAGGACGACGGCACGAGCGCCGTCGTGGTCGACGCCGGCGAGGAGCACCTCAACCCGCGCGGCAGCGTCCACGGGGGCGTCCTGGCCACGATCATCGACGTCGCGATGGGGACCGCCGTCGGGACGACGGGCGGCGAGGCGCCGGTGACGGTGTCGCTGTCGGTGACCTACCTCGAGCCGGGCCGGCCGGGCCGGCTGGAGGGCCGGGCCCGGGTGCGCAAGCGCGGCAAGCGCCTGGTCGTGGTGGAGGCCGAGGTCGTGCAGGACGGCGACGTCGTCGCCGATGCGCTCGGGACCTTCGCCGTGCGCCCCAGCGACGGCTGACGGGCCGCGCCCGGTCCGGTCAGGACCGGCGCGGCAGGCCCTGCGCGGCGTCGCGGGCGATCGCCGTACGGCGGCGGCGCACGAACCACAGGCCGAACAGCCCCAGGGCCACGCCGTACGCGCACATCCCCAGCCACCAGCCGCGCACCCGGGCCAGGTCAGCGAGCTCCAGCACCGCGAGCACCAGCAGCGCGCCGGCCCACAGCGAGGTGCCGACGAGCACCACCGCGCTGTCGTTCGTCTCGAGCGGCGGCGGGTCCGGCCGCCGGGCCTGTCGTGGCATGCGTCGATCTCCTCGGTCCACAGGCACGCTACGCGGCGGCGCGTCCGGCGGTCTGGTGACCTGGACGTCACGCGGCTCTGGCAGCCTGCTCCGCATGACGACCTCGAGCACGGCGGTCACCGGCCGCGTGAACGGCCTCGACCGCTACTTCCGCATCACCGAGCGCGGGTCGAGCGTCCGGCAGGAGGTGCGCGGCGGCGCCGCGACGTTCTTCACGATGGCCTACATCGTGGTGCTGAACCCCCTGATCATCGGCACGGTCCCCGACGTCGACGGCCAGGTGCTCGGCATCGAGCGGGTGGCGGCGGTGACCGCACTGGTCGCCGCGGTGATGACGATCCTCATGGGGGTCGTCGGGCGCTACCCCTTCGCCCTGGCCACCGGCCTCGGGCTCAACGCGTTCGTCACCTTCTCCATCGCCTCCCAGATGAGCTGGGCGGACGCGATGGGGCTGGTGGTCCTCGAGGGCTTCGTCATCGCGCTGCTCGTGCTCGCCGGGCTGCGCACCGCCGTCTTCCACGCCATCCCGCTGCAGCTCAAGACCGCCATCAGCGTGGGCATCGGCCTGTTCATCGCCCTGATCGGCCTGGTCGACGCCGGTTTCGTGCGCCGCATCCCGGACGCGGCCGGGACCACCGTCCCGCTGCAGCTCGGGCCGGCCGGTCAGCTGCAGGGCTGGCCCACGGTCGTGTTCGTCGTGGGGCTGCTCGTCACCGCCGTCCTGGTGGCCCGCCACACCCGCGGCGCGATCCTGCTCGGCATCGTGATCACCACGGTCTTCGCCATCGTCGTCGAGGCGGTCTTCGACGTCGGGCCGAGCTTCGTCTCGCCCGACGAGACCAACCCCGGTGGCTGGTCGCTGAACGTCCCCGCCCTGCCTGACCAGGTCTTCGACGTCCCCGACCTGTCGCTGGTCGGCTCGTTCTCGCTGTTCGGCGGCTTCGCGCGGGTCGGCGTCGTGGCCGCCGTCCTGCTGGTGTTCACCCTGATGCTGGCCGACTTCTTCGACACGATGGGGACCGTCGTCGGCGTCGGCCAGGAGGCCGGCCTGCTCGACGAGCAGGGCCGGCTGCCCGGCGCCGACCGGGTGCTGCTGGTCGACTCGGTGGCGGCCATGGCCGGCGGCGCCGCGTCTGCCTCCTCCGCGACGACCTACATCGAGTCGGCCGCTGGCGTCGGGGACGGCGCCCGGACCGGCCTGGCCAGCGTCGTGACCGGCGTGCTGTTCCTCGGGGCGCTGCTGGTGACCCCGCTGGTCACCGTCGTGCCGTTCGAGGCGGCCTCACCGGCGCTGGTCATCGTCGGCTTCCTGCTGCTCACCCAGGTCCGCAACATCGACTTCGACGACTACTCGATCGCCATCCCGGCCTTCCTCACCATCGTGCTCATGCCGTTCACCTACTCGATCACGAACGGCATCGGCGCCGGCTTCGTCTCCTACGCGGTCCTGAAGGCCACCCAGGGCCGGGCGCGGGAGGTCTCCCCGCTGCTGTGGGTGATCGCGGCGCTGTTCGTCGTCTACTTCGCGATCGACCCGATCGAGGCCGCGCTCGTCGGCTGAGCCGTCGCGTGGAATGCCCGTCCCGCGAGGCGGGTTGCAGGGAGCAGATGACCTCCCCGAGCCGGACCGCCCGATGAGCGGCACGTTCCGCTCGCTGCGCACCCGCAACTACCGGTTGTTCGCGTCCGGCCAGGTCGTCTCCAACACCGGCACCTGGGCCCAGCGGGTCGCCCAGGACTGGCTCGTGCTCGAGCTGTCCGGCAGCTCCGGGGTCGCGCTCGGCATCACCACCGGCCTGCAGTTCCTGCCGGTGCTGGTCTTCGGCCTGTACGGCGGGGTCCTCGCCGACCGCTACGACAAGCGCCGGCTGCTGATCGCCGCGCAGGCCGCCATGGGCCTGCTCGCCCTGGCGCTGGCACTGCTCGACCTGTCCGGCGCGGTGCAGCTGTGGCACGTCTACGCGCTGGCCTTCGGCCTCGGCCTGGCCTCGGCCGTCGACACCCCGGTCCGGCAGGCGTTCGTCTCCGAGATGGTCGGCCCCGACGACCTGCCCAACGCCGTCAGCCTCAACAGCGCGACGTTCAACTCCGCCCGCGTCGTCGGACCGGCCGCCGCCGGCATCGCGATCGCCGCGGTCGGCACGGGCTGGGTCTTCCTCGCCAACGCCCTGAGCTACCTGGCCGTGCTGGCCGGCCTGCAGGCCATGCGCGCCGCCGAGCTGCACTCCACCGCGCGCGCCGAGCGGGCCAAGGGCCAGCTCCGGGAGGGACTGGCGTACGTGCGGTCGCGGCCGGACCTGCTCGTGCCCATCGTGCTCGTCTTCGTGGTCGGCACCTTCGGGCTGAACTTCCAGCTCACGCTGGCGCTGGTCGTCAAGGAGGTCTTCGAGCGCAGCGCCGGGGCGTACGGCCTGCTGTCGTCCTTCCTGGCCGTCGGGTCGCTGCTCGGCGCGCTGGCCAGCGCCCGGCGGACCGGGCCGCCCCGGCAGCGCACGCTGTTCGCCGCCGTCCTCGCCTTCGGCCTGCTCGAGGTGGCGGTCGGCCTGGCGCCGACCTACGCGCTGATGGCGGTGCTGCTCGTCCCGACGGGCGTGGCGGTGCTGACCTTCACCACGACCGCGAACGCCATCGTGCAGCTGGGCAGCGCGGCGCCGGTGCGCGGGCGCGTCATGGCGCTGTACGTCCTGGTCTTCCTCGGCGGCACGCCGATCGGGGCGCCGCTGGTGGGCGCGCTCGCCGAGGCGTTCGGCCCGCGCAGCAGCATCGTGCTGGGCGGTGCCGTCACCGCGGTGTCCGGCGTCGTGGCCGCGGTCGTCATGACCCGGGTGCGCCGGCTGCGGCTGGAGCCCCACCTCGTACGGCGCCGTCCGCACGTCCACGTCCGGCCGCTCCCGCTCGAGGCGCAGGTCGCGGGCGGGCGTCCCGACGCGCCGCGGTGAGGACCTTCCTGGCCGTACGACCGCCGGCCACCGCCGTCGCGCACCTGGCCGCGCGGCTGCCGCAGGCGCCGGCGGCACCGGAGCGCTGGCACCTGACGCTCGTCTTCCTCGGCGAGGTCGCCGCGCCGACCAGCCTCGCCGACGGTCTGGCAGCGGTCTGCGCCGTCCGCCGACCGCTGCAGCTGCGCCTGGCCGGCAGCGGGCGGTTCGGCCCCGGCGGCCCGGTCTGGGCCGGGGTGCAGGGGGACGTCGCCGGCCTCACCGCGCTCGCCGCCGCCCTGGCCGACACCTGCCGCGCGCAGGGCGTCGAGGTCGAGCGTCGGCCCTACCGTCCGCACCTGACCCTCGGGCGCCGGGGCCGCCCCGACCCGCAGGCGCTGGCCGACTACGCCGGGCCGGACTGGACGGCCGCGGAGGTCGAGCTGGTCGCGAGCCGGCTCGGGCGGACCGTCACGCACGAGGTGCTGCGCCGCCTCCCGCTGGCCGGCTGAGTCAGCCCGCGCGCCGCTCACGCAGGGCCGGCACGCCCCACAGCAGGGCGGTGCCCACGGTGAACACCGCGCTGCAGCCCGGTCTCGTCGCGACCCTCGCCGCGCCCGCCCTTCGGCACCGCGGCACCCGCCGGGCTCATCGCCGCGCCCGACGCCGCCGGCGCACCGCGCGTCC
>CADCUB010000063.1 GCA_902805775.1 uncultured Frankineae bacterium
TACAAACCGCGACCCCAGGCGGCTCGACGAGCCGGACGTCGTCTACAAGAGCGAGCCGGCCAAGTTCGACGCGGTCGTCGAGGACATCGCCGAGAAGCACGAGGCCGGCCAGCCGGTGCTCGTCGGGACCATCTCCGTCGAGAAGAGCGAGTACCTCTCGCAGCTGCTGCGCAAGCGCGGCATCCCCCACGAGGTCCTCAACGCCAAGCAGCACGACCGCGAGGCGACCATCGTCGCGCAGGCCGGACGCAAGGGCGCCGTCACGGTGGCCACCAACATGGCCGGTCGCGGCACCGACATCATGCTCGGCGGCAATCCCGAGCACATCGCCGCAGACGAGCTGCGCAGCCGTGGCCTGTCGCCGGTCGAGACGCCGGAGGAGTACGAGAAGGCCTGGCCCGACGCCCTCGAGCGCGCGACCGCGTCGGTCAAGGCCGAGCACGACGAGGTGGTGGGGACCGGCGGGCTCTACGTGCTGGGCACCGAGCGGCACGAGTCCCGGCGCATCGACAACCAGCTGCGCGGCCGCTCCGGCCGCCAGGGCGACCCCGGCCTGTCGCGCTTCTACCTGTCGCTGGGCGACGACCTCATGCGCCTGTTCAACGCCAGCGCGGTCGAGATGATCATGGACCGGCTCAACATCCCGGACGACGTCCCGATCGAGTCGAAGATGGTGAGCCGGGCGATCCGGTCGGCCCAGACGCAGGTCGAGTCGCAGAACTTCGAGATCCGCAAGAACGTCCTGAAGTACGACGAGGTGCTCAACCGCCAGCGCACCGTCATCTACGACGAGCGCCGCAAGGTGCTCGGTGGCGCCGACCTGCACGAGCAGATCGCCCACATGGTCGACGACGTCATCGAGGGCTACGTCTACGGCGCGACCGCCGAGGGCTACCCCGACGACTGGGACCTCGAGCAGCTGTGGACCGCGCTGCGGACGCTGTTCCCGATCAGCATCCCGGTCGACGCCTACGACGAGGACCGTGGCGGCCTGTCGGCCGAGCAGCTCGTCGACGACATCCAGGACGACGCGCGCAAGGCGTACGCCGCCCGCGAGGCCTCGCTGGGCGTCGCGGCCGGCGGCGAGCCGGTGATGCGCGAGCTCGAGCGGCGCGTCCTGCTCTCGGTGATGGACCGGCACTGGCGCGAGCACCTGTACGAGATGGACTACCTGCAGGAGGGCATCGGGCTGCGCGCGATGGGCCAGCGCGACCCGCTGGTCGAGTACCAGCGCGAGGGCTTCGACATGTTCAACGCCATGATGGAGGCGATCAAGGAGGAGGCCGTCGGCTTCCTGTTCAACGTCGAGGTCCAGGGGCAGGCCGCCGCCGTCGCTCCGCCGCCGCCGGCCGAGCTGGTCGCCACCGGACCGGGGGAGGCTCCCGGAGAGGTCTTCGTCGAGCACCTGCCGGTCGAGGGGTCCGGGGCGGACGACGCGCGGCACGAGGACGGGCCGGACGACCTCCCGGCGGAGCACGCCTTCGACGACACGCCGGGGGAGCCCGCGCAGGCGCTGCCCGCCGAGCCGCTCGGGGTGGCCGGGTCCCCGGTGCCGTCCGCCGCGCCCGTGGCGGAGTCCGACCCGCTCTCGGTCGCCGAGCCCGAGCCGTCGGCGGCCGTGCCGGCGGTCGAGGACCCGCTCGGCACGGCCCTGCCCGAGGACTTCGGCCGGCCCGAGCAGCCGCAGCAGCTGCAGTACACCGCCCCGGCCTTCGACGCGGCGCCGGGCTCGACCGGCGTCACGCGCTCGTCGGGCCCCGGCGGCACGGGCGTGCAGACCGGCGCGCCGCAGAACCGCAACGACGAGTGCGCGTGCGGGTCGGGTCGCAAGTACAAGCGCTGCCACGGGGACCCGCGCCGCACGGCCTGAGGGCCGGCGGTCCCCGCCGTGGGCACCGCCGGGCGGGCGTCGGCACCGCCGGGCGGGCGTCGGCCGGGCCGCTGGTCAGGCCGGCAGCTGTCCGCCGGGCAGGCCGGCCAGCGACGTGCAGCACCACCGCTGGTCGAGCAGCTCCAGCCGCAGGGCGACGGCCGCGACACGCGGCCCCCGGCGCACGGTCGCGCACACCTCGGCGACACCGGCTGCGGGCTGCTGCACGTGCAGGCTCTGCACCGCGCCCGTGGGCGGCCGCCGACCGCTGGGCCGCCGCTGGGCGTGCACGCGCTCCTCGAGCTCGTCGTACAGCTCGATCGAGGTGCGGCGCTTGAGCTGCGACACCGGCCGCAGGCCGGCCAGCACCTCCAGCAGGCCCTGCACCAGCGCATGGGCCACCGGCCGCACCGGCGGCTCCGGGCGGGCCGGCGGTGGCGCCGGTGTCGGCTCGACCGGGGGAGGCACGAGGCGCAGCGGTGCGAGCGCGCGCAACGGACCCACCGGAGTCCGTCGGTCCGCCGCCGGCACCGGCCGCAGGTGCCGTCCGTCGCCCGGCTCGTCGTCGTAGGGCGGCTGGCTGACCGGCAGGGGCAGCAGGGTCAGGGCCGGCTGGTCGTCGACCGGCCGGAGCGGAGGGCGGCCGGGGGCCGGAGCGACCTCGGGGGTGAGCACGGACATGGCGGGTCCTCCGTCTGGGGTCGGGGGGCGGTGGTGACCTGGGGGAGCGGGCGCTGACGTGCAGGGGTGGCGTGCGGCTGGGGACGTGGATCCGGGTGGCCTGCCGGCGGGTGGTGTGGAGCGCGGGTGCAGTCGGCTCAGAGCGGGGGCGGCTGCAGGACGGTTCCGGGGTGCAGCAGGTCGGGGTCGTCGCCCACCGCCTCGCGGTTGGCCGACCACCACAGCGGCCAGGCGGCGGCGATCTGGCGGTCGGTCGGCGACGCCGTGCCCGTGCGGGCCAAGTGCGTCTCGGCCAGCGCCCACAGGGAGTCGCCGGGTCGGACGACCACGGCGCCGGGACGCGCGCCCGCGGGCGACGGGGCGACCGGCGCCCTGACGCGCGGCGCGGTGCCGTCCGGCTCCTCAGCACCGTCCGGCTCCTCGGCACCGTCCGGCTGGGCGGACGGCTGCGCGGCTCGGGTCGGCGGAGCCCCGGCGGCTCGGGGAGGCGAGGCGGTGGGGGAGGGCCTCGTCGGCTGGAGCGCCGGCTGGGCCTCCGGCGGGGGCTGCCGCAGCTCCGGCCAGTCCAGCGACGGGACAGAGCTGTCCACCGCCGCTGCGGCGCCTGTCGCGGCGACCGTTGGCGTGGTCGCGGTGCCTGCCGCGGTGCCTGTCGCCTTCGCGGTAGCGGTCGCGGTCGCTGTCGCCGCTGCCGCGGGGACGGCGCCGCCCGCGACGGTCACGGCGACCCCGAGAGCGACCTCCAGGGCGCGCCGGACGATGCCCGGTGCCAGCCGGCGAGCCAGGGCGCCGGCCGCCCTTCCCAGCAGTCCCGGCGCTCGCGCCGCCAGCACCAGCACGGCGGTCAGGACGAGCCACAGTGCGAGGGCCCACGCCGCGAGGGCGACCGCGGCGACGAGCGGTGCGGTGGGGTCCGTCGCCGACGCGGTGTCGGCCAGCGCGCGCACTGCCGAGGCCGGAGGAGGGGCGGTCACGAGCAGCAGGGCCAGAGCGCCGAGCGCGGCCAGGACGGTCCTGCGGGAGTCTGTCGGCACCGGACCTCCGTTTGCGTGCGTTTGGTACAGGAGCCCTTCGTACGCTGCGCTTCGGTGTCCGTCAACGTCACTTGCCAGGACTGGGGACGAGCCGCACAGTCGTGCGATGCGGTGGCACGCGCTCTTCGACGACCTGGAGGCCCAGTTCGAGGCGGCGGCTGCGGCCGAGCTGGTGGCGGAGGTCGCCGAGCGCTCACGGCGGGAGGCCGCCCTGGTGTCCATGGCCGACCGCCTGCGGGCTGCGACCGGGACGGCGGTGCAGGTCCACCTGCCGGGGACGACGGCAGTGCGGGGCCGGCTCACGGATCTCGGCCCTGGGTGGCTGCTGCTCACCGACGAGGCAGGGGCCGAGGTGCTCGTGCCCGTCGCGGCCGTCCTCGGCGTGGTGGGGGTCGGCGCGCGGGCCGCTCCCGACGACGGTGGCGCCGTGGGCCGGCGCCTGGACCTGCGGTGGGCGCTGCGGGGGATCGCCCGTGACCGCACGGCCGTCACGCTGGGCCTGCGGGACGGGACGGCGCTGACAGGAACGCTCGACCGGGTAGGGCTGGACCACCTCGACCTCGCCGAGCACGCGCTCGGCGAACCACGACGTGCGGGCGCCGTGCGTCAGGTCAGACTGGTCCCGCTCGACGCGCTGGTGCTGGTCCGCCGCAGCTGACGGGCTGTCCCGTCCCTGTCTGCGCCTGCCTCTGCGCCTGCCGTCCCGCTGGTGGCCGCCCGTCCGCTCACGCCTGCCGGCCGGCTACCGCTGCGGGTCGTCGACCAGTCGCTCGTCGCGCAGTCCCTCGTCGACACGTCGCTCGTCGTGCAGTGCCTCGTCGTGCAGTGCCTCGTCGTGCAGTGCCTCGTCGACCGACACGGGCTGTGCGGTGACGAAGGCCCGGGTCTCGGCGTAGCAGCGCTGGATGTAGTCCTCGAGCACCGTGCGCTCCACCCGCCACTGCCCGCGACCACCGATCTTGATCGCCGGCAGCTCCCCTGACCGCACCAGGGCGTAGGTCTGCGACGAGGAGATGTTGAGGATCTCCGCGACGTCGGTGAGCTGCAGGAAGCGGCTTGCCGTCATCTGCGCTCCTGTCGGTCGTGTGCTCGGGCCGGACCCGCGCTCCCCGGTGCGGCCAGTCTGGCACCGCGTCACCCGAACGGGTCGTCTGCGGGTGGCAGTTGTGGACGACGCTGCCCGGCGCCCTCCGATGGGTCACGATCGTCCGGCGCGGTCGCTCGTCCGCCCGCACGTCCCGAGGAGCGACGTTGACCGACCCGCCCGCGTCACCCCGGGCCTCCCGGCTGCCCGTGCCGGGGTGGCTCGACGGGCGCTTGGTGCTGGGTGTGCTGCTCGTGCTCGTCAGCGTCGTCGTCGGTGCCCGCGTGCTGTCCACGGCCGACCGGAGCTCGCTGGTCTGGGCCGCCGCCACCGACCTGACCGCCGGCAGCCAGCTCTCGTCCGACGA
Organism: uncultured Frankineae bacterium; assembly: GCA_902805775.1. Lineage (GTDB taxonomy): Bacteria > Actinomycetota > Actinomycetes > Mycobacteriales > SCTD01 > SCTD01. The sequence continues at coordinate 5,037 of CADCUB010000063.1, forward strand.
CCTCCAGCCGGTGCGCGTACGGCTGTTCGAGACCGGGGCCCGCTACCTGGCCGCCGACGGCGAGCCACCCGTGGGCTACGTCCTCGACCAGGCGGTCGGCGCCGGGGAGCTGCTGCCGCAGGACGCCCTGAGCCGCCCCGGTGCCGACGTCGACTTCCGGCTGGTGACCGTGCCGGTCGAGGCCGGCCACTACCCGCCGGCCCTGCGCGAGAACGCGCGCGTCGACCTGTGGGTGACGCCCGAGCGCGACCCGTCGCTGACCCAGGACGGCGCGGTCCCGCGGTCGGGTCCGACGACAGCCGCCCCGACCCCCGGCACGCCGACCCCCGCCGCCAACACCCCCGCCGCCCCGACCCCCGCCGCCCCGTCCAACGCGCCGAAGGCCGCCGGGGGCGCGCCCCCGGCCGCCGGCCTCGCCCTGCGCGGCGCTCAGCAGGTGCTGACCTCGGTCGTGGTGGTCGACGCGCCCGAGCGCGAGGACCTCGCGGTCGGCGGCTCCGCCGTGCCGGTCGTCCTGCAGGTGCGCCCCGACCAGGTCGACGAGGTGGTGTCGGCCATGGGCCTCGGGCGGCTCGACCTCGTGCGGGTGCCCCGCGAGGCCGAGGCCCGCGCCGACCTCGGCGCCGCCGTCGTCGACGGGACCGGAGCAGCGGGCTGATGGCGGTCCCGGTGCTGACGGCGGTCTCCGACGCGGTGTGGGAGGCCAGGCTGGTGGCTGCCCTCGCCCGCGGCGACCTCGGCGTGGCGGTCGTGCGGCGGTGCGTCGACCTGGCCGACCTGCTGGCCACCGCCTCGACCGGACAGGCCCGGGCGGCCATCCTGTCCGCCGACCTGCGCCGGCTCGACCGCGAGGCGCTCGGCCGGCTGGCCGTCGCCGGGGTCGCCGTGGTGGCGCTGGCACCACCCGGCGACGAGCAGGCCGAGCAGCGCCTGCGCCTGCTCGGGGTGCGGCACGTCCTGGCGTCCGACAGCACACCCGAGACCATGTCGGCGGCCGTCGTCGAGGCCGTGACCGCCGTACGGGCCCCCACGCCGGCCGAGCGGGTGGCGACCGGCGACCCGCGCGAGGCGCTGTCGACGACTCCCGCCGCCCCCGCTGCTCGGCCCGCTGCCGGACCGGACGACCCCGACGCGCCCGACACCGCCGACGATGCGCCCGCGCCGGGCACCGGCCGGGTGGTGGCCGTGTGGGGACCGACCGGGGCCCCCGGCCGGACGACCGTCGCGGTCACCCTGGCCAGCGAGCTGGCGTCACTCGGACGGCCGACGCTCCTCGTCGACGCCGACGTCTACGGCGGCGTCGTCGCCCAGGTGCTGGGGCTGCTCGACGAGGCGCCCGGGCTCGCTGCGGCCGCCCGGCTCGCCAACGCGGGCACCCTCGACGACGCGTCCCTGGCCGGGCTCGCCCGCACCGCCGCACCGCACCTGCGCGTGCTGTCCGGCCTCGCGCGTGCCGACCGCTGGCCGGAGCTGCGGCCGGCTGCCCTCGACGTCGTCCTGGAGCGCGCGCGGTCGCTGAGCGCTGTCACGGTGGTCGACTGCGGCTTCTGCCTCGAGCAGGACGAGGAGCTGGCCTACGACACCGGCGCACCCCGCCGCAACGGTGCGACGCTGGCCGTGCTGTCCGCGGCCGACACCGTGCTCGCGGTCGGCACCGGCGACCCGGTCGGGCTGCAGCGCCTGGTGCGCGGGCTGGGCGAGCTGCGCGACGCCGTTCCGGGCGTCCAGCCCCGCGTCGTGGTCAACCGGCTCCGGGCCGGTCCGGTGCCCGGCGACGCCCGGCGCGAGGTCACCGCCGCTCTGGCCCGCTACGCCGGCGTGGACGACCTGCACGTCGTCCCGCTCGACGTGGCGGCCGTCGACGCCGCCCTCGCCCGCGGGCGCACGCTCACCGAGGCGGCGCCGAGCTCGCCGGCCCGGCTCGCGCTCGCCGCGCTCGCAGCCGAGCTGGTGGGCGCCGGCCTCCCTGCGCCACGGCGGCGGCGGGTGCTCAGCCGCCGCTGACCGCCGGGCCGCACGACCCGCCGCTGACTCCTCAGGCGGGGGCGTACTTCCCGAGCTCCTGCCGGGCCACCGTCCGCACGTGCACCTCGTCCGGCCCGTCGGCGATGCGCAGGGTCCGCAGCGAGGCGTACATGCGGGCCAGCGGGAAGTCCTCGCTCACGCCCGCGCCGCCGTGCACCTGGATCGCCCGGTCGACGACGTTCAGCGCGACCCGCGGGGCGATCACCTTGATGGCGGCGATCTCCGATCGGGCGCCCTTCGCGCCCACCTTGTCGATCATGTCGGCGGTCTTGAGCACCATCAGGCGGGCCTGGTCGATCTCCATCCGCGACTCGGCGATCTGCTCGCGCACGACCCCCTGCCGGGCGATCTCGCTGCCGAAGGCGTGCCGGGTCAGGGCGCGCTCGCACATGAGCTCGAGCGCCCGCTCGGCCGCGCCGATCGCCCGCATGCAGTGGTGGATGCGGCCCGGGCCCAGCCGCGCCTGGGCGATCATGAACCCGTCGCCCTCGTTCGCGATGAGGTTCGAGGCGGGGACCCGCACGGAGTGGAAGCGCACCTCGCCGTGGCCGTGCTGGTCCTGGTAGCCGAACACCGGCAGCGCCCGCACGATCTCGACCCCGGGGGTGTCGGTCGGCACCAGGATCATCGACTGCTGCCGGTGGGTCGACTGGCCGACGTCGGTCTTGCCCATGACGATCATGATCGTGCAGCGCGGGTCGTTGATCCCGCTCGTCCACCACTTGCGGCCGTCGATGACGTAGTCGTCGCCGTCGCGCACGATCGAGGTGGAGATGTTGGTGGCGTCCGACGAGGCGACGTCGGGCTCGGTCATGGCGAACGCCGAGCGGATCTGCCCCTCGAGCAGCGGCTCGAGCCACTGCGACTTCTGCTCGGCGGTGCCGAACATGTGCAGCACCTCCATGTTGCCGGTGTTCGGCGCGTCGCAGTTGATCGCCTCGGGGGCGATGTGCGAGCTCCAGCCGGTGATCTCGGCGATGGCGGCGTACTCGACGTTCTTCAGGCCGGAGACGTCGGGCAGGAACAGGTTCCACAGGCCGCGCTCGCGCGCCTCGACCTTCAGCTCCTCGACGACCGGCGGCAGCGTGTGGTCCTCGGGGCCCTTCTCGCGGCGGTAGGCCTCGTACTCCGCCTCCGCCGGCAGGATGCGGGTGTCCAGGAACTCCCGCATGCGGCCGATGTAGTCCTGCGCCCTGGCCGAGTGGTCGAAGTCCACGTGCTGCCTCTCCTCGTGCGAGTCGTCCGCTGCCCCCAGTGTGCCGTGCGCCACCGTCGCGGGGCGTCGCAGGGCCGTGTGAGAGTGGCCCCATGACCGACCGGCTCAGCCCTCTCGACGTCTCGTTCCTGTACATGGAGACGCCGACCACCCCGATGCACGTCGGCGGGGTGGCCACCTTCGAGCCGCCGACGGACGGCTTCGACTACGACCGGCTCGTCGACCTGATCAGCGAGCGGATCGCCCTCGTCCCGCGCTACCGCCAGAAGGTGCGCTGGATCCCCGGCCGCCTGGCCAACCCGGTCTGGGTCGACGACGAGGACTTCGACGTCACCTACCACGTGCGCCGCAGCGCGCTGCCCAAGCCGGGCACCGACGCGCAGCTGCGCGAGCTCGTCGGCCGGCTGATGGGCCGCCGCCTCGACCGCGGGCGCCCCCTGTGGGAGATCTACCTGGTCGAGGGGCTGGCGGGCGGCCGCGTCGGGGTGATCTCGAAGACCCACCACGCCCTGGTCGACGGGGTCGCCGCCGTCGACATCGGCACGGTCATCCTCGACACCACGCCCGAGCCGCGCACGGTGCCCGAGGACGACTGGCGCCCCGCCCGTCCGCCGGGGGCGGCGCGGCTGGTCGTCGGCGCGCTCACCGACTACGTCACGCGGCCGACGCAGGCGCTCGACACCGCCCGCTCCGCGGTGTTCGACGTCCGGGCCACGGCGGGCAAGGTCGGCGGGGTGGCCAGCGGCGTGCTGGCCTCCGCCGTCACCATCGCCCGCCCCGCCCCGGAGTCGCCGCTCAACGTCCGCATCGGCGAGGCCCGCCGCTTCGGCACCGCCGTGACCGACCTCGACGACTACAAGCGGGTGCGCAAGGCGCACGGCGGCACCGTCAACGACGTCGTGCTGGCCACCGTCGCCGGCGCTCTGCGCGCCTGGCTCCTGACCCGCGGCGAGGCCGTCACCCGCGCCACGGTGATCCGGGCGATGGTGCCCGTGTCGGTGCGCGCCCAGGAGCAGACCGGCCCCGGCAACCGCATCTCGTCGTACTTCGTCGACCTGCCGGTGGGGGAGGGCGACCCGGTCGTGCGGCTGCACCAGGTGAGCTACGCCATGCGCGGCCACAAGGAGTCGGGCCAGTCGGTGGGCGCCCAGGCGCTGGTGCAGATGTCGGGCTTCGCTCCACCGACGATCCACTCGCTCGGGGCCCGGGCGGCCAGCAGCATGACGCGCCGGCTGTTCAACCTCGTCGTCACCAACGTCCCCGGCCCGCAGTTCCCGCTCTACGCCGCCGGCGCCCGCATGCTCAACATGCACCCGGTCGTGCCGCTCGCGAAGGGCCAGGCCCTGTCCATCGGGCTGACCAGCTACGACGGAGGCGTCTACTTCGGGCTCAACGCCGACCGCGACGCCATGCCCGACGTCGACGTGCTCGCCGGCCTGATCGAGGAGTCGCTGGCCGAGCTGCTGGAGACCGTCCCGGGCTGATCGCCCCGGCGTGTGCCAAGGTGCACGCATGATGCAGACAGGGGTGGTCCTCGGCGCGGGCGGCGTCCTCGGCGCTGCCTGGACGATCGGTGCGCTCTCGGCGCTCGCCACCGAGCGGGGCGTCGACCCCCGCGAGGCCGGAGCGCTGCTCGGCACCTCCGCCGGGTCGGTCCTCGCTGCCTCGCTCGGCTGCGGCGTCGGGGTCGACGTGCTGCTCGACCACCAGCGCGGTGTCGTGCGGGCCGAGACGCTGAGGCTCGCCTACGACCTCGACCGGGACTCGGGGGGCGCGCTGCCGCCGCTGCCCCGGCCGGGCTTCGCCTCCGCGCGCGGGATGGTGAGCACCGCACTGCGCCCCTGGCGGGTCACCCCGCTGGGCGCGCTGTCCACGGTCCTGCCCGAGGGGCGCGGGTCCCTCGCTCCCGTCGGCGGGCTGGTCGACGCCGTGTGCCCGCGCGGCGCCTGGGCGGCCCATCCACGGACGTGGATCGTCGCCATGGACCTCGACAGCGGGCGCCGGGTCGTCTTCGGCCGCGACGACGCTCCGCACACCGGGCTGCGCGACGCCGTCATGGCGTCCTGCTCCATCCCCGGGTGGTACGCCCCCGTCCGCATCGGCGGGCGCCGCTACGTCGACGGCGGCGCGTGCTCGCCGACCTCGCTGGACCTGCTGGCGCCGCTCGGGCTCGACGAGGTCGTGGTGCTCTCCCCGATGACCTCGTTCACCTACGACACGCCGACGACGCTCGCCGGGCGGGTGGAGCGGCGCCTGCGCCGGCTGGTGACGCGGCGCCTGGTCGGCGAGATCCGCAAGGTCACGGCGACCGGCACCCGCGTCACGGTCCTGTCGCCCGGCGCCGAGGACCTCGCGGCGATCGGGGCCAACCTCATGGATCCCTCCCGCCGCGCGCGCGTGCTGGAGACCTCGATCCGCACGAGCACCGCCGCGCTGCGCGCCGCGGGTCTGCGGGCCACCGGCTGACCTACGCCGGCCGTACGCCCCAGCGGTGGCGGACGGTGGCGCCGGGCTCCAGCCGGAGCAGCCCCTCGCCGGTGACGAACGCGTTCGGCGGCGCCGTCATCGGCTCGACGCCCAGCCCGCGCCGGCGGCGCTCGGGCTCGGGGACGATGTCGCCGGTGAAGATCTCCAGCCAGTCGAAGCCCTCGTCGACCCACACCTCGACCGCCCGCTCCCGGCCCTGCAGGCGCAGTCGCGCCCGCCCGTCCGGATCGCGGCGCAGACCGGTGAAGGCGTAGTCGATCTGCAGCGGCCCGATGGTGCGGGCCTCGCGGAAGTCGTACGCGCTGCCCTCCACCGACGCGCTGCCGGTCGGGATCTGGTCCTCGTCGGTGGGCAGCCAGCGGTCGGCGGGCAGCGTGAGGAGCGCGTCGTCGAGCAGCTCGCCGACGGTGACGTACGGGTGGGTGCCCAGCGCGTACGGCGCGGCGTCGGCGCCCACGTTCGTCGCGGTGTGCTCGACGACCAGCCCGTCCCCGTCCAGGGCGTAGCTCGCCGACAGGTCGAGGCAGAACGGGTAGGGCGGTGAGGGGTGCAGGCGCAGCGCCATCGTCACCGCGTCCGTGGAGCGGTCGACCGGCCGCCAGGCCCGGAAGCGCGTCAGGCCGTGCAGCGCGTTGCCCAGGGCGGGCTCGTCCAGCGGCACCTCGTGCTCGACGCCGTCCCACGTGTAGCGCCCGCCGTGCAGCCGGTTGGGCCAGGGGATCAGCGGCTGGCCGCGGGCGGCGGTGATCGCGTCGGCCTCCTCGTAGCCGTCGAGGACCGCGACGCCGTCGACGTCGTAGCTGCGCAGCCCGCCGCCCACCTCGACGACGACCGCACGGGAGGTCCCGCGGACCAGCTCGACCTGCTCCCCGGAGGGCGGCACGCTCATGCGCGAGCCCCTGCCCCGTCCGGTCGCCCGGTCAACCCTCCCGGTGGTGCAGGCTGAGGCGGTGCGCGTCTACCTGCCCTCGACCCTGCCCGGCCTGCGGGCGCTGCTCGACACCGGCGAGGTCGGCAGCCCGCCGCTGCCCGCCTACGCCGTCACCGGCGCCCTGCGCGAGTGGTACGCCGAGGGCGACGAGGAGGAGCTCGAGTACGCCGCGATGACGCTCGCGGCGCGCGCCTCCGTGCGCCTGCTCGACCGCGCGCTGGTGCTGGACCCGACGACGCCCCCGCGGCGCGTGGTGATCGCGGCGGACGTCGACGCCGTGGAGCCCGCACCCGACGTCGACCGGGCCGCCGTGCGGGTGACCGAGCCCGTGCTGCTGCGGCGGGTGCGGTCGGTGCACGTCGACGACCCGGCCGCGGCCGACGACGTGCGTGCCGCCGCCGAGCAGCTCGTCGAGGCCGACCTCGGCAGCGAGGACGCCGCCTTCGTCGTCGAGCAGGCCGAGGGCCACGAGCTGCAGTGGTACGCCACCCAGGAGATCGGCCCGCTGCTCGAGCTGGGGTAGCGCCTCCGTCGGACCGCCGCACCGGTGGCAGCATGGCGGCGTGGACGCCGTCACCTCCGTACCCCTGCCCGTCAACGAGCCGGTGCGGTCGTACGCGCCGGGCAGCCCGGAGCGGGCCAGCCTGGAGGCCCGGCTGAAGGAGCTCGGCTCCTCGCCGGTCGACCTGCCGCTGACCATCGACGGCGAGCAGCGCCCCGGCAGCGGGGCGCCGATCGACGTGGTGCAGCCGCACCGTCACGAGGCCGTGCTCGGGACAACCCGCGAGGCCGGGACGGCCGACGTGCAGGCGGCGGTCGACGCGGCGCTGGGCGCCGCCGCGGCCTGGCAGGCCACGTCCTACGACGACCGGGCCGCCGTCCTGCTGCGGGCCGCCGAGCTGCTCGCCGGACCGTGGCGGGACACGCTCAACGCCGCGACGATGCTCGGCCAGAGCAAGACGGTGTTCCAGGCCGAGATCGACAGCGCCTGCGAGCTCATCGACTTCCTGCGCTTCAACGTCGCCTTCGGCCGGCAGATCCTCGAGGAGCAGCCGATCTCGAGCACCGGCGTGTGGAACCGCACCGACCACCGCCCGCTCGAGGGCTTCGTGCTCGCCATCACGCCGTTCAACTTCACCGCCATCGCGGGCAACCTGCCGCTCGCGCCCGCGCTGATGGGCAACCCGGTTGTCTGGAAGCCCTCGCCGACCCAGCAGCTCTCGGCCCACTTCGTGATGCGGCTGCTCGAGGCGGCCGGCCTGCCGCCCGGCGTGGTCAACATGGTCACCGGCAACGGCGGCGCCGTCTCCGAGGTCGCCGTGCCGCACCCGGAGCTGGCCGGGATCCACTTCACCGGCAGCACCGCGACCTTCCAGCACCTGTGGCAGGCCGTCGCGAAGGGGCTGCCGTCCTACCGCAGCTACCCCCGCCTGGTGGGCGAGACCGGCGGCAAGGACTTCGTCGTCGCGCACCCGTCGGGCGACCCGCTGACGACCGAGGTCGCTCTGGTCCGGGGCGCGTTCGAGTACCAGGGGCAGAAGTGCAGCGCGGCCTCCCGCGCGTACGTGCCGCGCTCGATGTGGGAGGGCGGTCTGCGCGACGGGCTGGCCGACCGGGTGCGCTCGCTGACCTACGGCGACGTCACGGACCTGTCGAACTTCGGCGGCGCCGTCATCGACCGGCGCGCGTTCGACCGGCTCTCGCGGGTGGTGCGCTCCGCGGTCGACGACCCGGCCCTCGAGGTGCTCGCCGGCGGCCGCGCCGACGACAGCGTGGGCTTCTTCGTCGACCCGACGGTGGTCGTCAGCGACGACCCGTCGCACGACGTCTTCTCGACGGAGTACTTCGGGCCGGTCCTGGCGGTGCACGTCTACGACGACGCGGACTGGTCGACCACGCTCGACCTCGTCGACCGGACGGCGGCCTACGCCCTGACCGGCGCCGTCATCGCCGACGACCCGTACGCCGTGGCCGAGGCGTCGGCGAGGCTGCGCTTCACCGCCGGCAACTTCTACGTCAACGACAAGCCCACCGGCGCCGTCGTGGGACAGCAGCCCTTCGGCGGGGCCCGGCAGAGCGGCACCAACGACAAGGCCGGCTCCGCGCTGAACCTGCAGCGCTGGACCTCGCCGCGCACGCTCAAGACGACGTTCGTCCCGGCGCACGGGCACGGCTACCCCCACATGGGGTGAGCCTCAGCGCCCGGTCTTGTCCTTGAGCTCCTCGATCTTCTGCGAGGCCTCGGCCTTGGTCAGCTCGGTCGTCTCGACCTCCTCGCCGGCCTGCTGCGCCAGCGTGGACAGGTAGCTCTGCTGCGGCCCGGTGACCGGCTCGTCGCCGGTGACCCACTCGGACGGGTCCTTCTCGGCGGGCTGGGTGACGGCGTCGGCATCGACCATGGTGTCCTCCGGGGTGTCGAACGGGTGTTCGACCACGGTACCCGGCCGTCCCCGGCCGTACACCTCGCCGGCGAGGCCGCCGGCGGGGACGCCCGCGCTCAGCCCTGGGTGCGGCGCCCGAACGCCGCCCCGAGGCCGGTGAGGTCGACCGGCTTGCGCTCGGCGTCCGGGCCGCGGTCGATGACCTGCCGCAGCACCTCCAGGGCGGTCAGGATCTGCCGCCCGACGGCCTCCGGCGGGCGGTTCGCGTCGACGGAGACCAGGATCCCGCGCTCGCCGTACCACTCCAGGATCGGGTGGGTGACCTCGTAGTAGAGCTCCAGCCGGTGGCGGATGACGTCCTCGGTGTCGTCGGAGCGCCCGGTCTGCTGGGCGCGGGCCAGCAGCCGGCGCACCAGCTCGGCGTCCTCGACCTGCAGGTGCAGCGCGACGTCGGCCGTCATGCCCAGCTCCACGGCGATCGCGTACAGCGCCCGGGCCTGCTCCATGGTCCGGGGCACGCCGTCGAGGATCCAGCCCTCGCCGCCCTTCAGCGGCTCGAGCGCCTGCCGCACCATCTGCAGCACGACGTCGTCGGGCACCAGCTCCCCGCGGTCCAGGAAGCTCTTGACGGCCCGGCCCACCTCGGTGGCCCGCGCCACGTGGTCGCGCAGCAGGTCGCCGGTGGCGATGTGCGGGATGGCGAAGTGCTCGGCGAGGACCACTCCCTGCGTGCCCTTGCCGGCCCCGGGCGGTGCGATCATGAGGATCCTCACGTGGCCCGCCCGAGGGTCTGGCTGCGCTGGCTCACGTGTCCTCCTGAGCTCGTGGCCGCGATGGGCCGTGCCGGTCGCATGGTCTGCCGCCTCAGGCGAACGCGTCGCGCACGCCCTCGGAGGCCGGTGCCTGCTCGAGCGCCTCCGGCGCCTGCCCCTCCGCAGGCGCCGCCGGCGCGGCGGGCGCCGACACGGCCACGACCGCCGGGTCGACCCGCATCACCGCGTAGCCGGCGACGGCCCCCGCCCCGAAGCCGGGGGCGAAGATGCGCAGCGGGGAGGAGATGACGCCGTCGCGCACCGCGTCGTGGATGGCCAGCGGGATGCTCGCCGCCGAGGCGTTGCCGACCTGCTCGATGTTGAAGTAGAGCTGCTCGGCGCTCAGGCCCGCGCGCTCGGCCAGCTGCACCACCATCGTCTTGTTGGCCTGGTGCGGCACGATGAGGTCGACGGTCTCGAGCAGCGACCCGGCGACGCCGTCGGGGTCGGGCAGCGCCTGCAGCTCCTCGATCATCTGCCCGAGGTAGCGGCCCGCGAGCGCCTTCACGTGCGGGCCGAAGACGGTGATGTTGTTGTCGAACACCGGGTTGGGCCAGATGATCGAGTTGACCTCGTTCGCCGGGCCGCTCGCGTAGGTCTGCAGGTGCACGAGGTCGGGTGCCTCGCCCTCGGGAGCGACGCCGACGACCATCGCGGCCGCGCCGTCGCCGAAGATCATGCGCGACGGCCGGACGTTGCCGATCTTGTCGGAGAACTTCTCGACGCAGATGACCAGGATCGGCCGCTCGACCTCCTGCAGCAGCCGGGTCGCCTCGGCCAGGCCGTACGACATGCCGGCGCAGGCGGCCACGATGTCGTAGGCGGCGTGGGTCTGCCCGATGCCGAGCTGCCCGCAGACGTAGGTCGCGACCGACGGGATCAGCCGGGAGCTGGTGCAGGTGCAGACCAGGACCGCGCCGACCTCCTCGGGCTCGCGGCCGGCCTTCGTCAGCGCCGCCTCGGCGGCCTGCAGGGCGAGGTCCTCCAGCGGCAGCGAGCTGTAGCGGCGGGCCTCGATCCCGGTCTTGTCGCGGATCTCGTCGGCGCCCATCGGCGACCAGTTGTAGGCCGAGTTGCGGATGAGGTCGTCGTTGGTGCAGACCTGGTCGCCGTGCACCGCGGCCAGCGCCTCCAGCCGCGGCATGACGGTGAAGTGCCGGCGCACGTCGATCGAGGTGAACGGCCGGGCCGGCGGGCGGGTCTCGCGGGCCGCGGCGGCCTGCGGGGAGCTCTCCTCCCGCCCGACCCGGCGCAGGAACTCGCGCACGTGCTTGTCGCGCGGGGCGAAGACGACCACGACGTCGTCGTCGGACAGCGAGCCGGCCTCGGCGAGCTCGACCGTCGAGCGGTCCCAGGGGTACTGGTTGTGCAGCACGCGCGCCCAGCGGTGCAGCGCCTCGAGCTCGGGGACGTCCTCGGCGACGTCGAGGATGTCCTCGGGCTCGTAGACCGGGAAGTCGGGGTCGTAGTCGGGCAGCCGGAAGGTGAGCGCGCCGGGCATCTGGAGGAACTGCGCGACCGTCGGCTTGACCGCAGGCAGCGTCGTCGCCTGGTGCTTGCGCGAGCCGAACACGTCGAACAGCACCTCGAAGATGCGGTCCTCGACCTCGGCGTCCCACTGCGCCGGCAGGTCGCCGTACGCCGTCTGGACCGCCGCCACCTTGGCGTCGGCGTCGACCCACGGCGTCAGCACCGGCAGGAACACGTCGCTGCGGGTGCGCGGGACGTCGCGCCAGCGCGTCGGCCGCTTGTCGTACATCGTGATGGCGAAGCGGTTGGCCCAGAACAGGTTGAGGGCGAGGTCGCGCAGCAGCGCGTAGCGGCTGTCGTAGCGGCCGAGCTCGCACTTCTCCAGGATGTCGGTGCCGCTCGGCGCCTTGGTCTCGAAGTCGCGCCGGATGACCCGGTCGAGCTGGGCCAGCGACGACAGCGTCGAGAAGTCCAGCTCGGGGACGATGTTGGACGGGAACACCATCCGGCCGTGCCGGTTCAGGACGAAGCCGCTCATCGCACGCTCCTCGCGTCGTGACGGGCCACACCGCGCTCGACGGCGGCGATCAGGTGCGCGCGCAGGCCGGCAGCCGGGACGATGGCGTGCACCGAGCCGACCCGCTGCGCGCGCTCGATGTCGTGCACCGACTCGAACTCCGCGGCGACCTCGCCGAGCTTCTCCGAGCGCACGGTGCTGCGCAGGGCCGCGAGCTCGACCCGCAGGTGGGCCTGCTCGAGCTCGTCCGCGGCGGCCAGCCGGGCCTCCAGCTCGCGCACCCGCGGGTCCGCGGCGGTGCGCTTGCCGACCTCGCCGGAGAAGACGACGGCGGCGGCGGGGGCCCCGCCGATCACGGAGGCGAACGAGCCCTCGACGGCGAGGACCTCCATGTTGTCGTTCAGCACGCCGGAGAAGACCACGAACGCCCCGCCGTGGTAGCGCGAGATCACGCAGAAGACGATGGGGCCGTCGAAGTTGACGATCGCGCGCCCGATCTCGGCGCCGTACTCCAGCTGCAGGTTGCGCAGCGACTCGGGGGAGCCGTCGAAGCCCGAGAGGTTGGCGAGCACCACCAGCGGCCGGTTGCCGCTGCAGGCGTTGATGGCCCGGGCGGTCTTCTTCGACGAGCGCGGGAACAGCGTGCCGGCGGTCCACTGGTCGGGGCCGTCGGCCGGGAAGCTCCCGCGCCGCGGCATCGGCCGTGACTCGACGCCGATGACGGTGACCGGACGCCCGGCCAGGTGCGCGTCCTGCACGACGGTCGTGTCGGCGTCGGCCATCGCGGCCCAGCGCTCGAGGACCGGGTGGTCCTGGTCGGTGACCGCGCGCATGACCGTGCGGATGTCGAACGGCTTCTTGCGCTCGGGGTTCGCCGTCGCGGAGAAGATGTCGCCGACCGTCGTGAAGTCGCTCGACGGGTGCACGTGGGGGAACGCGCGCACGTCGCGGTCGACCGGGTCGGAGGTCGGGGCCGGCCGCGCCCACCGCTCGCCGGGGGCGACGTAGGTGTGCTCGTAGTGCGCGAACAGCACGTCGACCGCGGCGCTCAGGTGCGGCGCCCAGTACTGCGCCTGGCCGTTCGGGCCCATGACCCGGTCGTAGCCGCCGATCCCGAAGTTGTCCTCGGCGGACACCCCGCCGGAGTAGTCGAGCGAGTGCTTGCCGGTCAGGACCATGGCGCTGTCGGGGGTCATCACGAGGATGCCCTTGGTGTGCAGCAGCATCGTGGCCTCGGCGTTCCAGTACGGCTGCGCGCCGACGTTGATGCCGGCCACCACGACGTTGACCTCGCCGCCCGTCTGCGTGAACGTGATCAGCCGGCGCAGGGCGCGCGCCACCCAGTCCATGTTCTCCGTGCCGCTGTCCATGGAGATGCGCGCACCGGACGACAGCGCGAACCACTCCACCGGGATCGAGCGCTGCTCGGCGAGGTCGAGCGCAGCGATGATCCGGGCGCACTCGGGCTCCGAGACGGTGCCCAGCGCCTTGGTGGGGTCGCCGAACAGCGCGACCCGGGTCATGCCCTCGGGGTAGCGCGCGGTCGGGGTGCTGACCAGCCCGGCGACGATCCCGGCCGAGTTCCGCCCGGGCGGCCGCTCGACGGGCACCAGCCGCCCGGACCCGTCCAGGTCGTGCTCGACGAAGCTGCCGCCGGAGCCGGCGAGCAGCGGCGCCAGCTCGTACGGGTAGACCGCGCCGCGCGCCCGCGAGCGCAGCACCTTCTGGGTGTAGTCGTCGAGCGGGCGCATCGGCTCGGTCGGGCGGTCGGTGACCGTCATGCCGACCCCGGCGCCGGGGGAGTAGGAGAAGCGCAGTGCGACCTCCCGCGGCTCACCGCCGCCCTCCTCCTGCAGCCGGGCCAGCAGCACCACCTCGTCGAGCCCCGCGCCGACGGTCAGCGGCGCGAGCGCGCCGGCGAAGACCGCCATCTCGGTGACGGGCAGCTCGATGGAGGGCCAGGCGTACAGGAAGATCCGGTTGTGCTCGAGGCGGCGGCTCCCGCCGCGCTGCGCCTGGGCGGTGCGGATGCCGTCGAGGCAGGCGGCGAGCTGCCGCTCCACCGTGGGGAACGCGACGACCTGGCCGGAGGCGTCCCGCACGGGGGTCACGTCGCGCACCTCGGCCATGGCGATGAAGCGCTCGTCGTTGGGGTTGTCCTTGGCGACGACGTGCAGCAGGTAGGTGTCCTCCGGGGACGGCAGGCGCACGCCGTCGAAGTTCTTCAGCCGCCACAGGTTGAGCCGCTGGGCGGTCAACGGGTGCAGCCCCCGGATGACCCGCTCCTCGCTCAGGCCCTGGGGCGAGGGGCGGAAGGTGATCGGCTCGACCTCCCCCTCGGGTGTGCAGACGGTGGCCGTCACCCGCCGACCGCGCTGCAGGCCCGGCGCGGCCGAGAGCAGCTCGCGCAGCCGGTCCGCGAGCTCGTCGTCGTCCTGCGGCCGGTCCGGCCACGACAGGTAGAGGTCGACGACGACGTTCGCCGGGTCGGCGACGTCCTCCAGCTGGCGCGTGAGGGCGTCGAGCGCCTCGGGCAGCTCGTCGACGGTGCTCATCAGCGACACCAGGTGCAGCCGGGAGCCGTTGAGCTCGTAGTCGCCGGTCACGCACGGCCGGCCGTCGAGCCGGGTGGAGTGCAGGCGCTCGAGGCTGCGCCGCCGGTAGTAGCGCCGGGTGAGCACCTCGAGGATCGGCTCGGGCGCCGTGCCGCCGGTGCCGAAGCGCCGGGCCAGCAGGCGGATCAGCGGCTCGGGGCTCGCGACCAGCGCCTCGATGCGCTCGGCCGAGCGGTCGGAGTCGGCGCTGTCCGTCGCCTGGGTGACCTCGGCGAGCAGCCACTCGGCCTCCTCCAGCACGCGGGCGCGGGCCTCGAGGACGACGGGCTGCTCGAAGTAGCGGAAGCGCACGGCGCGGGCGAGGTCGCCGACCGAGGGGTAGCGCAGCTGGGTCGCGACGACCAGCCGGTCGAGCACCTCGGCGACCTCGGCACGGGACGGCCCGGTCGGCAGCTGTCCGGCGGTCAGCCACCGGTCGAGCAGGGCGAGGACGGCCGGCAGCTGGTGACCGGTGCGCTGCTGGGCGAGGAAGATCCGGTGGACGGCGTCCTCGAGGTCGGGCCCGGGCTCCAGGCTGCGCACCCCGTAGTGGACGAGCGCGCGGCTCAGGCGGGCGCGGAAGCCCTCGGGCAGGGCCTCCCGCTCGAAGTCGAGCGAGTGCAGGTAGGCGTGGAAGAACTCGCGCGGGCTGTGCACCTGCGCGTCGCCGGCCTCCTCGTCGGTGGTCGGCCGGTTGCGGGACAGCTCGCACAGGTCGGCGAAGGTCGTGAGGACCCCGAGCTCGGCGTGCAGCAGCTCGGGGTCGTCGAGGGGCAGCTCGCTGCGGGCGGCGGCGTAGCCGGCGACCAGGCGGTGGACGCGCTGCTCGCTGACGTCGTAGCCGGTGAGCAGGGCCTGCAGCGCGCCGAGCAGGCCGAGCGCGGTGCCGCGCGGTGTCGGGTCGGCGTCGGGGACGTCGGGCAGCACGACCCGCTCGCCGGTCGCGGCGGCCGCCTCGTCGCCGGCCCGGTCCAGCCTCAGCAGCGGCGCACCGGCGTCGACCTGGGCGTTCACCGCGGCGAGCAGCTCGCGGACCTTCCCGGCGTACGGCGCCCGCACGGGCGTCTCCATCTTCATGCTCTCGAGCACGGCGATGGTCTGGCCGGCCTCGACCTCCTGGCCGACCGCCGCCCGCACGGCCACGACCACCGCGGGGGCGGGGGCACGCACGACGCCGGCCTCGTCCTGCACGACCCGGTGGGAGACCCCGTCGACCTCGACGAGGTGCGAGGTGGCCGCCTGCACCGAGACCACCGAGAAGCGCTCGCCGCCCAGCCGCAGGCGGGTCTCCAGGGCGTTGAGGCGGTCGACGACGAGGTCGACGGCCCGCCCGTCGAGGGCCACGCGGTAGCGGTCGGGACCCAGCTTGGCCACGGCGAGGCGGTAGGCCTGCCCGCGGTAGCCGAGCTCGAGGGCGCGGCCGACGTCGTGGCTGGCGCGCGGCCGGCCGCCCCTCGCCGAGGCGAGGAACGCCTCGCGCTCGCGGGCCTCCTCGGCGTCGTAGACGTCGACGGCCACCTGGAGCAGCGCGACGGAGGCGTGCGGCGCGGGCGCGGTGCCGGCGACCGCTCCGGTGCGGTCGAGCCACCCCGTGTCGGCGGTGCCCGCCACCACCTCCGGCCGGTCGAGCAGGTCGAGCAGGAAGCTCTTGGTGGTGGTGCCGCCCCGCAGCACGACGGTCGTGTCGCGCAGGGCGCAGCGCAGGCGGGCCAGCGCCTCGGGACGGTCGCGCCCCCAGGCGATGATCTTGGCGACCATCGAGTCGTAGTCGGGCGGGATGACGTCGCCGACCGACATGCCGGTGTCGACGCGCACGCCGGGACCGGTCGGCAGCCGCAGCAGCTCGACGGTGCCCGGGGCGGGCGCGAAGTCCGCGTCGGCGTCCTCGGCGTTCAGGCGCGCCTCGACGGCGTGGCCCCTGCCGGCCGGCGGCTCGCCCGACAGCACGCCGCCGTCGGCGACGTGCAGCTGCAGCTTGACCAGGTCCAGTCCGGTCACCGCCTCGGTGACCGGGTGCTCGACCTGCAGGCGGGTGTTGACCTCGAGGAAGGTGAACAGCTCGTCGCTCGGCTGGTACAGGAACTCGACGGTGCCCGCACCGACGTAGCCGGCCGCCCGGACCAGGGCCTTGGCCGAGCTCGCCAGGCTCGCCGCCTGCTCGGGCCGAAGCGCCGGCGAGCTCGACTCCTCGACCAGCTTCTGGTTGCGCCGCTGCACCGAGCAGTCGCGCACCCCCGGCGCCCACACGTTGCCGTGCGTGTCGGCGATGACCTGCACCTCGATGTGCCGGCCGCCCTCGACGAGCCGCTCCATGAAGACCACCGGGTCGGCGAACGAGCGCAGCGCCTCCGACTGCGTGCGCTCGAGCGCCTCGTCGAGCTCGCTCTCGTCGCGCACGATGCGGATGCCGCGCCCGCCGCCGCCGCTGCGGGCCTTGACGATCAGCGGGTAGCCGATGTGGGCGGCGTGCTTGCGGCCGTCCTCGACGTCCGCGACCGGCCCGCCGCTCCAGGGCGCCACCGGCACGCCGGTCGCCTCGGCGAGCAGCTTGGCCTCGACCTTGTCGCCCAGCCTCCGCATCGCCTCCGGCGGCGGCCCGACGAACACGACGCCCAGCGAGGCGCACAGCTCGGCGAAGGCGGGGTCCTCCGCGACGAAGCCCCAGCCGACCCACGCGGCGTCGGCCCGGCACTCCTGCAGCGCCCGGCCGAGCTCGGCGTGGTCGAGGTAGGGGTTGACGTCGCCGGTGCGGCGCAGCAGCACGGCGTCGTCGGCGGCCCGCACGAACGTCGCCCGCCGCTCGGCCTCGGTGTGCATCGCGACGACCCGGATGTCGTGGCCGTGCTCGTCGTTGAGCTCGCGCACGGCGCGGATCAGCCGCAGTGCGGGCTCGCCCCGGTTGACCACGGCCAAGCGCCTGAACACGTCGAACCCCTCGCGATCTGTCGTCCGGACTCGGGCTTGCCTGGCCTACATGTCGAGGCCGCCGTTCACCCCCCAGACCTGGCCGGTGATGTACGAGGAGGCGTCCGCGGCGAGGAAGTGCACGACGCGGGCGACCTCCTCCGGCCGGCCCAGGCGGCCCAGCGGGATCTTGCCCCGGACTCCGTCGAGGACCTTCTCCGGCACGCTGCCGAGCATGTCGGTCTCGATGAAGCCCGGTGTCACGGTGTTGACGGTGACGCCGATGCCGTCGGTGTGGCCGGCGCGCTGCTGCTGCATCGCCGCCTCACGGGCGAGCGTCTTGGTCAGGCCGAACATGCCCGACTTGGCGGCGGCGTAGTTGACCTGTCCGATGTTGCCGGTCTCGCCGATCACCGACGAGATGTTGACGATCCGGCCGCTGCCGCGCTCGAGCATGTGCCGCAGCGCCGCCTGCGAGAGGTAGAACGCGCCCGAGAGGTTGACGTCGATGACGCGGCGCCAGTCGTCGTCCTGCATCTTCAGCACCGAGCGGTCGGCGGTGATCCCGGCGTTGTTGACCAGGATGTCCAGGCGGCCGTGCTGCTCGACGACCTCGGCGACGGTGCGCCGGCAGTCCTCGGGCGAGCCGATGTCGCCGCGGTGGGTGGTGAGGCGGCGTCCGGGGTGCGCCTGCCCGAACTCCGCGGCGAAGCGCTCGGCGGCCTCGACGTTGCCGCTGAAGCCGGCCGCGACGTCGGCGCCCTGCCCCGCCAGGCTGCGGCAGATCGCCGCGCCGATCCCGCGGGTCCCTCCCGTCACGAACGCCACCCGGCCCAGCAGCTTCTCGCCGCTGCCCGCCGGACTGGTCTGGGTCGCCGTCATCGCGCACTCCCTGTCGTGGTCCGGCGGATCGGTGCGCCGCAGCCTGTCGGCTCGCGTGGTCCGGCGTCAACGTGCGGCGCGTCCCCCCGGAGCCGCCTCACGCGAACGCGCTCCGCCCGGTGATGTTGCGCCCGACGATGAGCTCCTGGATGTCGGCGGTGCCCTCGTAGGTGTAGATGGCCTCGATGTCGGCCATGTGCCGCACCACGTGGTAGTCGAGCAGGATGCCGTTGCCGCCGAGCAGCTCGCGGGCCTCCAGGATCACCTCACGCGCCTTGCGCGTGTTGTTGAACTTGGCGAGGGCGGCGATGGTGTCGGTCAGCTGCCCCGACTCGGCCAGCCGGGCCAGGCGCATGCAGTAGAGCTGCATCGCCGTGACCTCCGCCAGCATCCGCACGAGCTTGTCCTGCACGAGCTGGAAGCTGGTCAGCGGCCGGCCGAACTGCTCGCGCTGGCCGCAGTAGGACAGCGCCACCTCGTACGCCGCCGTCGCGTGGCCGAGCGCGCCCCAGGCCACGGAGTTGCGCGTCGTGGCCAGCACGCGGCCGGTGTCCTTGAACGTCCGGGCGCCCGGCAGCAGGTTGCCGGCGGGCACGCGGACGTCGGTCAGGGTGATGTCGGCCTGCCAGACCGCGCGGACCGAGACCTTGCCCTCCATGCGGCGGGCGTCGAAGCCGGGCGTGCCGCCCTCGACGAGGAAGCCCTTGACCTGCTCGTCCTCGGTGTCGCGCGCCCAGACCACGACCACGTCGGCGATGGAGGCGTTGCCGATCCACCGCTTCTCACCGGACAGGACGTAGCTGTCGCCGTCCGGCCGGGCCGTCGTCTCCAGGGCCACGGAGTCCGAGCCGTGCAGCGGCTCGGTGAGGGCGAAGGCGCCGAACAGCTCGCACCGGGCCAGGCCGGGCAGCCAGCGCGCCTTCTGCTCCTCGGAGCCGAGCATGTCGATCGACTTCATGGCCAGCCCGGACTGCACGCCGAGGAACGTGCCCAGGCTGCCGTCACCCCGGTTGACCTCCATGTTGACCAGGCCCGACCCGGTCGCGCTCATCGGCGGGCAGCCGTGGCCCTGGATGCCGTCGCCGACCAGGCCGAGCTGCCCCA
This sequence comes from uncultured Frankineae bacterium, assembly GCA_902805775.1. Taxonomy (GTDB): domain Bacteria; phylum Actinomycetota; class Actinomycetes; order Mycobacteriales; family SCTD01; genus SCTD01. Next base: position 24,360 of record CADCUB010000063.1, read on the forward strand.
TCCGGCGGGCCAGCTCGCGGGGGAACTCGGCGCGCTCCCAGAAGTCGCCGATGACGGGCAGCACCTCGTCGTCGACGAACGTGCGGGCCTTCAGCAGCAGCGCGAGCTCGTCGGGGCTGAGCTGGTCCTTCAGGCCGAAGTAGTCGGTCGACAGCGAGCGCCCCACCTCGTAGGTGCGCGGGGAGGAGCGGGTGAGGCCCACCGAGCCGGTGCCCGTCGGCGCGTTCTCCAGCGTGGTCATCGGGCGCCTGCCGCTCGTCCGGGGGACGCCGCGGCGGTCGGCGTGGTCGTGCGGGCTCGGTCGGCCATGTCGGTCCTCTCCGCGTCGGGCGAAGCACCCCTTCCCCCGCTGTGACCCGCGGCACCCCTGCGACCGGCCCCAGTCCTGAGGCGTCGTCCCGAGGCCGGCCCCGAGCGCCCCGGCGCCGGTGCCGGCCGTCCTGTCCGGGCGCGGCCGACCGGTGCATGATCGGTCCGCGGTGGCGCCGGGCCGCCCGAGGAGGGGGGTGCCGTCGTGGACGGCTTCAGGAAGTTCCTGCTGCGCGGGAACGTCGTCGACCTGGCGGTGGCCGTCGTCGTCGGGGCGGCCTTCGGTGCGCTGGTCACGTCGTTCGTCGCCGCCTTCCTCACCCCGCTCGTCGGCCTGGTCGCCGGCGCGGCCGGCGACTACAGCGAGCGGGCGTTCGAGGTGGCCGGGACGGTCTTCCCGTACGGCCTGTTCGTGCAGGCCCTTCTCAGCTTCCTGATCGTCACCGCGGTCGTCTACGCGCTCGTCGTGCGACCCGTGCAGCGCCTGATGGACCGCTACCGGACCGAGCCCGAGCCCGGCGCGCCGGTCCGGGAGTGCTCGGAGTGCCTGAGCTCCATCCCGGCCGCGGCCCGGCGCTGCGCGTTCTGCACCGTCGAGCAGCCCGGGACGCAGGTGCGGCCGTGAACGACCTGTGCCTGCGCCCGGCGTGCGAGCTCGCCGCGCTGCTGCGCAGCAGGCAGCTGTCGGCCCGCGAGCTGCTCGAGGCGTCGCTGGCGCGCATCGACGAGCTCGACCCGGTCCTGAACGCGGTGGTCGTCCGAGACGACGAGCGGGCCCGGCAGCGTGCGGCCGAGCTCGACGAGGCGCTCGTGCACGGCGGCCCGGTCGGGCCGCTGCACGGCCTGCCGACCGCCCACAAGGACCTGCTCGACGCTGCCGGGCTGCCGACGTCCTACGGCTCGCGGATCTTCGCGGGCAACGTCGCGCGGCGCGACTCGCTGCTGGCCGCCCGGGTGCGGGCCGCGGGCGCGGTGCGCCTCGGCAAGACCAACGTGCCGGAGTTCGGCGCCGGCTCCCAGACGCACAACCCGGTCTTCGGGACGACCCGCAACCCCTACGACCCGAGCCGCACGCCCGGCGGCAGCAGCGGCGGGGCGGCGGCCGCGCTCGCCACCGGCATGGTGGCGGTCGCCGACGGCAGCGACATGGGCGGCTCGCTGCGCAACCCGGCGAGCTTCTGCAACATCGTCGGGCTGCGGCCGACGCCCGGTCGGGTGCCCAACGTCCCGGCCGCCGACGCGTGGTACGACCTGTCGGTCCTCGGGCCGCTGGGGCGCCGGGCCGCCGACGTGGCCCTGCTGCTGGCGGCGATCGCCGGTCCCGACGCGCGCGACCCGTACGCCGGCTGGCCGGCGGAGCCGCGCCTGCTCGAGCCGCTCGACCGCGACCTGCGGGGCGTGCGCGCCGCCTGGGGCGGCAGTCTCGGGCTGCCCTTCTCGTCAGCGGTGCTCGAGGCCCACGAGCGGGCCCGCGCCGGCGTCGCGTCGCTCGGCCTGCACCTGACGCCGGCCGAGCCGGACGTGCGCGGCGCCGACGAGGTGTTCCGCACCCTGCGGGGCTGGCACCTGGCGGCCACCATCGGCGACGCGGTCGAGCGGGCGGGCGACGACGTCGGGCCGATGGTGCGCGAGAACGTCGCCTACGGCCGCACGGTCACCGCGGCGCAGGTGGCCCGGGCGCAGCAGCGGCGCACCGCGCTGCTCACCGCCGCGACGGCCTTCTTCGACGAGGTCGAGTTCCTGTTCCTGCCGGTCAGCCAGGTGCTGCCGTTCGACGCGGCCGAGCCCTGGGTGCGCGAGATCGAGGGCGAGCCGATGCCCGACTACCTGGCCTGGATGCGCTCGGCCTACCTCGTGAGCGTGCTGCGGGTGCCGGCCGCCTCCGTCCCGGCCGGCTTCACGCCCGAGGGGCTGCCGGTCGGGCTGCAGGTCGTCGGCCGGCCCGGCGACGACCTCGGCGTCCTGCAGGTCGCGCACGCCCTGGAGCAGGTCTTCCGGGCGCACGAGCGACCCCCGGACCTCGACGCCCTGCGCCGGGCGGCGTCCACCGGCGCTGCCCGCCGGTAGCGGCGCCGGCGGGGGACCGGCATCTGCGGCTACCGCCGCCGGCACCGGGGGAGCGGCTCGTACCGTGGGGGCGGTGACCGCCCCGACCGCGACCGCGTCTGCTGCAGCGCCGTCCCCGGCGCAGGCCGCGGTCTCGGTGCGCGGCCTGTGGAAGGTCTTCGGTCCCGGCGCCCGGTCCGTGCCGACCGACCCCGCCGCCCGTGCGCTGTCGCGGCGCGAGCTGCTGGAGCAGCGCGGCTGCACGGCGGCCGTGCGCGACGTCGGCTTCGACGTCGCCCCCGGCGAGGTGTTCGTGGTCATGGGGCTGTCCGGCTCGGGCAAGTCGACGCTGGTGCGCTGCCTGACCCGGCTGGTCGAGCCGACGGCGGGCCAGGTGCTGCTCGAGGGCGAGGACCTGCTGGCCGCGGACGACCGGCGGCTGCGCGAGCTGCGCCGGCACAGCTTCGCCATGGTGTTCCAGCACTTCGGCCTGCTGCCGCACCGGCGCGTGCTGGACAACGTCTCGTACGGCCTGGAGATCGCGGGCACGGGCAAGGCGCAGCGGCGGCGCCGGGCGCAGGAGGTGGTCGACCTCGTCGGGCTGTCGGGCTACGAGGCCGCCTACCCCCACCAGCTCTCGGGCGGCATGCAGCAGCGCGTCGGGCTGGCGCGCGCCCTGGCCGGCGACCCCGGCCTGCTGTTCCTCGACGAGCCGTTCTCCGCCCTGGACCCCCTCATCCGGCGGGAGATGCAGAACGAGGTCGTCCGGCTGCACCGGGAGGTCGGCACGACGATGGTCTTCGTCACCCACGACCTGCGGGAGGCGCTGCGCCTGGGCGACCGCATCCTGATCATGCGGGACGGGCGGCCCGTGCAGTGCGCTCCGGGCGACGAGCTGCTCGGCGCACCCGCCGACGACTACGTGCGCGACTTCGTCCGCGAGGTCCCCCGGGCCGGGGTCCTGACGCTGCGCTGGATCATGCGTCCGCCGGCGGCCGACGACCCGCTCGACGGTCCCGAGCTCGGACCCGACGTCGTCGTCCGCGAGGCGACCCGCGCCGTGCTCGCCGCCGACCGCCCCGTCAAGGTCGTCGCCGACGGCCGGCTGCTCGGCATCGTCGGTCACGACGAGATCCTGTCGATCGTCGCCGACGCCGAGCAGGTCGGCTGACGTGGCGGTCGCCGCCCCGCCGGCCCCCTCCCCTCCCGCCCCGTCACCGGCGACCTCGTCCGCGGTCGGGCGGCGCCGGCCGCGGCGGGCGCTGCTGGCCGTCGGCGTGGTCGGTGCGTGGGTGCTGCTGTGGGTGCTGCTGCAGGGACGGGACACGCTGTTCCTGTCACCGGCCACCCTCACGCCGCTGCACCGCCGGCTGAACGAGCTCGCCGACGCCGTGAGCGCCGGTCGCGACAGCTCGCCGGTGTTCCTGTACGGCGTCGACCTGGTGCGCGCCGGTCTGGACGCGTTCGTCGGTGGGGTGCAGGACCTGCTCGCCCGGCCCTCCGGCGGCCGACCCGTGCCGGCCGTCGGCTGGCTCGGGGTGGTGGCCGTCGCCACCTGGCTGGCGACGGCGCTGGGCAACCTGCGGGTGGGCGCGCTCACCGCCGCCGGCCTGGTCCTGCTGGGGCTGCAGGGCCTGTGGACCGAGAGCATGGACACCCTGGCGCTGACCCTGTCGGCGGTCGCGCTGTGCCTGCTGATCGGGGTCCCGCTCGGCGTCTGGGCGGGGCTGTCCCCGCGCGTGCACCGCCTGCTGACGCCGGTCCTGGACTTCCTGCAGACCATGCCGACCTTCGTCTACCTCGCCCCTCTCACCCTGTTCTTCCTCATCGGACCTGCGTCGGCCACCGTCGCCACGCTCCTGTACGCCCTGCCGCCCGTCGTCCGGCTGACGGCGCACGGCGTGCGGTCGGTGCCGCCCAGCGTCGTGGAGGCGAGCACGTCACTGGGTGCCACCGGCCCGCAGCGGCTGCGGGGCGTGCTGCTGCCGATGAGCACGCGCACCATCGCGCTCGGGGTCAACCAGACGATCATGGCCGCGCTGTCCATGGTCACCGTCGCCGCGCTGATCGACGCCCCGGGGCTCGGCCGCACGGTGCTCAAGGCGCTGCAGACCCTCGACGTCGGCGTCGCCTTCAACGCCGGCCTCGCGATCGTCGTGCTGGCCATCGTGCTCGACCGGACGACGACGGCGGCCAGCGAACGGGCGCAGACCCGGCCCGACCGCAGCCGGCGCAGCGCCCGCCTGCGTCGCCCGGCCCTGCTCGTCGGAGCCGTCGCCGCGGGCGCCGCCGTCCTGCTGTCACGCACCTACCTGTGGGCAGCGCAGTTCCCGTCCGTCGTCGGGGGGACCGACATCGGCATCGGCGACGACGTCGCCCGGACCGCCGACAGCGTCACCGGCCTCGTGCAGGAGCACCTGTCCGGGATCACCGGCGGGCTCAAGGACGCCGTCACCCTGTTCCTGCTCAACCCCTTCGAGGAGCTGCTCACCGGCTCGCCCTGGTACGTCGTGCTGACCGCTCTGGTCTGCCTGTCCGCGCTGGCCGGCGGCGCCCGTGCGGCGGTCACGACGGCCGTCGGCCTGGCGCTCGTGATCGGCACCGGGCTGTGGTTCGACGCCATGACGACCCTGGCCTCGACCGTGCTCGCCACCCTCGTCGTGATGGCGCTCGGCCTGGTCGTGGGCGTGTGGATGGGCCGCAGCCGGCGTGCGGACGCCGTGCTGCGGCCGCTGCTCGACGCCGGGCAGACGCTGCCCGCCTTCGTCTACCTGGTGCCCTTCCTGGCCCTGTTCGGCGCGAGCCGCTTCACCGCCATCACCGCCGCGGTGGTCTACGCCGCGCCCGTCGCCATCAAGATCGTGGCGGACGGCATCCGCAGCGTCCCCGCGACGACCGTGGAGGCGGCGACGGCGCTCGGCTCGACCCGCTGGCAGGTCGTGCGCGCGGTGCAGCTGCCCATGGCCGGGCGCTCGCTGGCGCTGGCCGCCAACCAGGGCGTGATCTTCGTGCTGTCGATGGTCGTCGTCGGCGGGCTGGTCGGGGCGGGCGCGCTCGGCTACGACGTCGTGGCAGGCTTCAGCCAGGGCGAGCTGTACGGCAAGGGCCTGGCCGCCGGTGCCGCCATCGTGCTGCTCGGCAGCGTGCTCGACCGCGTCACCCAGGCAGCGGCCCGCCGCGCCGGCCCTGACGCGCACGCCGCCTGACGCAGACTGAGTCCTCCCCGACGGCCGTCCGGCCGTCGGACCCCGTCGCACCGCATCGAGAGGTCCCCCGTGATCCCAGCCCCTGCCCGCCGAAGGCGCCGCCGCTCGCGCACCCGGCTGCGGCCCGTCCGCCTGCGCGGCGGTGCCCTGACGGCGGCGCTCGCCGTCGGCCTGGCCGGCTGCGGCGGCACCACCATCGAGTCCGCCGGCAGTGGCTCCGAGCCCGGCGGCGGCAGCGAGTGCGGGCAGCTCGACCTGGCCGTCAACCCGTGGGTGGGCTACGAGGCCAACGCCGCGGTCGTCGCCGAGGTCGCCGAGACCGAGCTGGGCTGCCAGGTCACGAAGAAGGACCTCAAGGAGGAGGTCTCCTGGCAGGGCTTCGGCACCGGCGAGGTCGACGCCATCGTCGAGAACTGGGCGCACGAGGACCTCAAGGAGCAGTACGTCGAGGAGCAGAAGACCGCCGTCGAGGCCGGGCCGACCGGCGGCACGGGGATCATCGGATGGTGGGTGCCGCCGTGGCTGGCGCGCAAGCACCCCGACATCACCGACTGGCGGAACCTCAACCGCTACGCCCCGATGTTCCGGACCTCGGAGTCGGGCGGCAAGGGCCAGCTGCTCGACGGCGACCCCTCCTTCGTCACCAACGACGAGGCGCTGGTGAAGAACCTCGGACTGGACTTCGAGGTGGTCTACGCCGGCAGCGAGGCAGCGCTGATCACCGCCTTCCGCAAGGCGGAGGCCGAGCGGACGCCGCTGATCGGCTACTTCTACGCGCCGCAGTGGTTCATGTCGGAGGTGCCGCTGGTGAAGGTGGACCTGCCGCCGCACACCGAGGGCTGCGACGCCGAGCCCGAGAAGGTCGCCTGCGACTACCCGGAGTACGAGCTCGACAAGATCATGGGCCGGGAGTTCGCCGAGTCGGGCAGCCCGGCGGTCGAGCTGATCCGCAACTTCCGGTGGACCAACGACGACCAGAACGTCGTCGCCCGCTACATCGCCGAGGACAAGATGTCGCCCGAGGACGCCGCGAAGAAGTGGATCGCGGACAACCCCGAGAAGGTGCAGGCCTGGCTGCCCTGACCGCCGCCGCCCGACCGCTGACCCCCGGCGGTCCGGCGCGTCAGTCGGCGACCGCCGCCGCCTCCGGCGCCCGTCCGGCCAGCCGCGCGGCCGCCGCGGTCCGCAGGGTGCGGCGCCACCGGGCGAACGGGCCGCCCGCGCCGAGGCCGAGCACCGCCACCAGGTCGCCTGCCCGCTCGTAGGTCGCCACGAAGGCGTGCTCGTCCACCGAGCCGTGCACCACGGTGAGCACGTCGCCCGCGGCGGGCGTGCCGGCGAGCTGCAGCTGCAGGCCGTACTGCTCGGACCAGAAGTAGGGGACCGCGGCGTACGGCGTCGCCGTCCCCAGCAGCGTCGCCGCGGCGGTGGCCGGCGAGTCCAGCGCGTGCGTCCAGTGCTCGACCCGCACGTGCCGGCGCAGGTGCACGTCGTACGCCCGCGCGCAGTCACCCACGGCGACGACGCCCGGGGCGGCGGTCGCGCAGGTCGCGTCGGTGCGGACGCCGCCCGCGACGTCCAGGCCGCTGTCGGCCAGCCACTCGACGGCGGGCTGGGCGCCGATGCCGACGAGCACCGTGTCCGCCGGCAGGCGGGTGCCGTCCGCGAGCTCGACCGCCTCCACCCGCCCCGTCCCGACGAGGCGGTGGACGCCGACCCCGGTGCGCAGCCGCACCCCGTGGTCGGCGTGCAGCCGGGCGACGACGGCGCCCATCTCGTCGCCCAGCTGCGCGCACAGGGGCGTCGCCTGCGCCTCGACGACGGTGACGTCGATGCCCAGCGAGCGGGCGCTCGAGGCGACCTCGGCGCCGATGAAGCCGGCCCCGACGACGACGAGCGGGCCCCCGCCGCTCAGCGCCGCGCGCAGGGCGACGGCGTCGTCCAGCGTGCGCAGCACGTGCACCCCGAGCAGGCCGTCGGTGCCCGGCAGGCGGCGGGCACGCGACCCGGTGGCCAGCACGACGGCGTCACCGCCGACCTGCGACCCGTCGACGAGCGTGACGGTCCGGGTGGCGGCGTCCAGCCGGGCCGCCGCGGTGCCGAGGCGCCACTCGACGTCGAGCGCGTCGTCCTGCTCGCCGAGCAGGGCGAGGTCGTCCGGCGAGGCCCGGCCGGTGAGCAGGCCCTTGGACAGCGGCGGCCGGTCGTAGGGCAGGTGCGGCTCCTCGCCGACGACGACCACGCGGCCGTCGAAGCCCTGCGCACGCAGCGCGCGCACGGCCGACAGCCCGGCGAGGGACGCGCCGACCACGGTGACGCTGCGCATCACGTGGCAGCCGTCGGGCCGGGGGAGCGTGGGGTGGGGCACGCCGCGCACACCGGCTGCAGTCTCCCCCCTCCAGGCGTGCCCTCGACAGGGCCGCCGCCTCGATGATGACGGCACGGCGCCCGGCGCGCCGCCGGACCGCCCCTCACACCCCCAGCGGCGCGAACAGCGGATCGGCGGCGAGCATCACGCGGCCCGGGTCGTGGGCCAGCACGACCGACCGCAGCCGGTCCAGCGTGGGGGCGTCGTAGGCCCGCGTTCCGCCGCCGAAGTTGGGCAGCGTCGCGCCGGTGGACCACGACCCGAGCGCCGCTCCCAGGGCGTCGAGCCCGGCCGTGACGCCGGCATCGGTGTGCGGCAGGCGCAGCCCCGCGCCCATCACGACGTAGCCCGCGTCCCGGTGGCAGACGGCGCTCGGGTGCACGCCGGGCAGGCCGACCGCCCCGCCCAGCTGCCGCAGCTCGACGATCCCCAGCGGGGAGCCCGACCCCGGCCCGGCGACGGCGAGCAACGCCTCGACGGCGTCCTCGGTCAGGTCGCGGAGGACCATCGCGGCCTGGCGCGCCGGGATGGGGCTGGTCGGGTCGAGGTGGATCGCGTCCAGGGAGGTCACGGACAGCACGGCCATGCGGTCGAGCACGGGAGTGGCCACGGCGCGCAGCGGCGCGAGCAGCTCAGCGCCCTGCCGCGCGCTGCCCGTCGAGGCCAGGCGGACCGCCACCGTCATCCGACCGGCGAGCGGGGCCGGGACGTGCGGCAGCGGCGGCAGCTGCTGCACGGCCAGCGACGAGGTCGCCGTCCCGGGCAGCGACGGCGCCCAGGTGCGCCACGCGTGCAGCACGGCCGGCACGTCCTCGGCCGCGAAGTGCAGCGCGCCGCCGTACACGCTCGAGAGCGGCACCAGGTCGATCTCGACGGCGGTGACGATCCCGGCGCTGCCCCGCCCGCCGCGCAGGGCCCAGAACAGGTCCTCGTGCTCGGTCGGGGTGGCGCGCACGAGCCGTCCGTCACCGGTCACCACGTCGAGCGCGCGGACGCGGTCGCTGGCCAGGCCGTACGTCCGGGCGAGCGGGCCCAGACCACCGCCCGTGGTGAAGCCGACGACGCCGACACCCGAGGACGAGCCGGCCAGCGGGGTCAGTCCGGACGCCGCCGCGGCGTCGACGACCTCGCGCATGCGCACCCCGGCACCGACCCGTGCCCACGCCTCACGGGGGTGGACGACGATCTCGTCGAGGGCGCCGGTGTGCACCAGGACGGCCTCGTCCATGCCCGCGGCGGCGCCGTGGCCGGTGCACTGCACGGCCACGCGCAGCCCGTGGCGGGCGGCGACGCGCACGGTGCGCACGACGTCGTAGGCGTCGGCGACCGCGGCCACCGCAGCGGGGCGCAGCTCGAGGGCGGCGTTGAAGGCCGTGGCGAGACGGGCGAAGGCCGGCGTGCCGGGCAGGGCCAGCTCGCCGCGCAGCGAGCCGGCGAGCTCCTGCAGCACGGGCGAGCGCTGGGCGGGCACGGGTCCGGCCGACGGGCTGGCCGGACGGTGAGCGGTGGTCATGCGGTCCTCCGGGACGGGCCGGCCCCTGCCCCTGCGTCGGGGTGGGCACTCGGGTCACCCGCCGGACGGGGCGTCTCGGCGGCACGACCGAGCCTGGCCGGGCGAGGGAGGGGCCACCACGGTCAGCACCCGGACACTTCCCGGACGCTCCGGGCCACGCCCGGGGCGCGTCCTCAGTGCGGCGCGGTGACGCCCGTCCCGGTCAGGGCGTACGTCGTCGCCTCGTCCGGGCTGAGCGTCCGGCCGGCGTCGAGCGCGTCGCCGTAGACGTCCTCCCCGAGCTGCTCCTGCGCGTCGGCGGCGGCCTGCCGGCGCTGCGCCTCGTCGGGCTTGTAGTAGCCGTAGGTCTGGGCTCCGACGATGTCGCGGACGCTCTCCGCCGCCCCCAGCAGCACGGCGACGCGGTGCGGTGCGCCGGTGGCCCCGTCGACGACGGCGAGCTGCTCGAGCAGGTAGACGAGGTTGGCGAGGTCGCCCGTCTCCTCGGTCAGCCGGATGCCCTCGTGCAGGTGGTCGCGGGCGACGCCGTGCAGTCCTCGGGCGACCGCCAGCTGGGAGAGGTTGTAGAGGGCGACGTACGCCGTCAGCCGGTCACCCCGCGCGCGGGCCGACTGCAGACCCCCGCGCATGGCCTCGTCGGCGCGGTCGAGCTCGCCGCGCAGCATGTGCACCGTTCCGAGCCAGACGTGGACGAGCGACTGCAGCCAGTCGCCGTAGACGCCGGCCTGGGCGGCCCACGGCAGCGCCCGCACGAACTGCCGCTCCGCCGTGTCGAGGTCGCCCTCGGCGAGCGCGACCAGACCGACACCCGCCGTCGCGCCACCCTTGCCGTACGCGTCCTCGCCGGCGAGCGCGAGCCGCTCGGCCTCGCGCCAGTGGGGCCCGGCGGCGGCCAGGTCGCCCAGGGCGAAGGCCATGCAGGCGGCCGTGTTGGTGGTGCGGGTCCGGACCTCGGCCGACATCTCCAACGGCAGGGCCGCCTCGGTGAGCCGCCGGCCCACCACCAGGCGCCCGCGCAGCCACCAGAACAGCCACAGCGCCCAGCACAGCCGGCCGGCGGTCTCGCCGTCGCCCTGCTGCAGCGCCCAGTGCAGGGCGGCGGTCGTGTTGGCGTCCTCGCGCTCCGCGCGGTCCAGCCAGGTGACCTGCTCGCCGCGCTGGTACTCGGGCGCGGCGCGCTCGGCCAGGGCCAGGAAGCAGGCGGCGTGCGCCGTGCGCGCCCGCGCCCGCTCCTGTGCGCTCTGCTGCGAGCGGGCGTACTGCGCCACGGGCTCGAGCAGCCCGAAGCGCGGCTGCCCGTCGGGGTCGGTCGAGACGACGACCAGCGAGTGCTCGCAGAGCACCTCGAGCAGGGCGAGCACCGGCTCGCCGTCGCCCAGGCGGGCGCTGACGTCCTCCAGCTCCTCGAGGGCGCAGCCGCCGGCGAAGACCGAGAGCAGGCGCAGCAGCCGCTGCTCCTGCGGCGCCAGCAGGTCGTAGCTCCAGTCGAAGGTCGCGCGCAGCGTCCGCTGGCGCTCCGGCAGGTCGGGACCCCCGGCCCGGGCCATCGCGTCGTCGAGCCGGGACAGCAGCGCCTGGGGGCTGAGGAACCGGATGCGAGCCGCGGCGAGCTCCAGGGCGAGCGGGATGCCGGCCAGCTGCCGGCACAGCGCGGCGACCGCCGGCGCGTTGTCGGGGGTCACCTCGAACCCGGGCGCGACCGACTGCGCGCGGTCGACGAACACCTCGACCGCGGCGCAGGCCGTCAGCTCGTCGGGATCGGTGGCCGCGGGGGGCGGGACGGCGAGCGGCTGCACCGGGTACTCGGTCTCACCACGCACCCGCAGGGGGGCCCGGCTGGTCACCAGGACGACCAGGCGCGGGCAGTGCGCCACCAGCGCGGCGACCTGGTCGGCGGCCGACAGCAGGTGCTCGAGGTTGTCGAGCACCAGCAGCACGCGCAGGGGCCGCAGGTGGTCGGCCAGCAGCTGCTCGGTCTCCGGTCCCTCCAGCACGGCCCCGCCGAAGGCCCGCGCCACAGCAGGCAGGACCGCGGAGGGGTCCGACAGCGGCGCGAGGGACACCACCGCGACGCCGTCCGGGAACTCGGCCGCCACCTGCGCGACGACGCTCGTCGCGAGGCGCGACTTGCCGACCCCGCCCGTTCCGGTCAGCGTCACGAGCCGGCGCTCCTGCTGCAGCAGCAGCCCGGTGAGCGCGGCGATGTCGTCGTCGCGTCCCAGCAGCCGGGTGTCCGCCGCGCGCAGCGAGGGCGGGCGCTGAGCCGGCGCGACGCCGAGCCGGGCGTCGTGCCGGTGGTCGCCCTGTCGCTGGCCCTCGAGCGGGCCTGCCCCGACCGGGCCGTCGGTGGGCGGGGCGTCGCCGGGCGCCGGGTCCGGGGGCGCGCTGCTCGGCCCCGCGGCGGGAGCCGGACGGCGGGGGACGGCAGCCAGCAGGAGCGCGCGCTCCTGGGCGCCCGCCCCCAGCGCGTCGCAGAGGCTGCGCACGGTGTGCGGGTAGGGCCGCTGCCGGCGGCCGCGCTCGAGCGCGCTCACCGCGTACGACGTCAGGCCGGCCCGCTCGGCGAGCTCCTCCTGGGTGAGCCCGGCCGCCTCGCGCAAGGTGCGGAGCTGGGCGCCGAAGGTGGTGCTGGTCTGCGCAGAGGGGGCGGCGTGCGGGGAGCTCACGCGCGGGACTCTAGGCAGCGGACGCGCCTCGCGTGGCCAGTTGTCCGAGTCGTCACCTGGACGAGCACACCGGCGGCACCCGGCCCGCGGGTGGAGGTGCCGCGACCGGTCACGCCGGCCGGACAGGTCGCGGTCACTGCCCGGTGTCCGGGCAGTGTGCGGCCGCTGACCGTGGTGGCCCGGGCGGCGCCGCGCCAGCGTGTGCGGCGTCCAGCCGGCGAGACCCGCCGGCTCAGCCATCGGAGGAGCACCATGATCCGCAAGACCGTCCTGACCCTGGCCCTCACCGCCGGCATGGTCGCCGGCGCCGGGGGTGCCGCCTCGGCGCACGAGTGCTTCGTCGCCGACCGGTCGGCGCAGGGCAACGCCGCCGCCACCCACTCGGACAACTGGCACACCCTGACGCTGGCCGACCTCTACTCCTCGGCCCACCTGTTCCTGCAGACCGGCCGTCCGCTGAGCCCGGCCGAGGTCGACGCGGCGGTGGCCCGGGCCGCCGAGCAGGGCATCCCGACCAGCTTCACGGTCTTCGGGCGGCACATGCTCCCGCGCAGCGTCGAGAAGATGGAGGAGCTGTCGTCGCGGACGAGCGACGGCAAGGGCGTCGACCACTTCTTCGTCGCGTACGGCGAGGACATCATCGCCATCTACTTCGCCATCGCCTTCCCGCAGGGCTGAGGTCGGGTGCACCGGCGGCCGCCCCTGCCGTGGGCGGCCGCCGGCCGCGGGGCTCACGCGCGCCGACGAAGGAGGTCTGCGGCTCCCTGGGGCACGTCGGGCGAGGGCCAGGGGCGGCGTACGGGTCGTCCGTCCGTCCCCGTCCCCCCGCTAGCCTCGTCCCTCGTGCCCGCCGACCGCAGTGCCGACCTCGCCGCCCTCGACGCGACCCTGACCAGCATCGAGAAGGTGCTCGACCTGCCCCGGCTGCGCATCGAGCTGTCCGACCTGGAGGCGCAGGCCGGCGAGCCCGACCTGTGGGACGACACGGCCAAGGCGCAGGAGATCACCACCCGCCTGTCGACGGTGCAGGGCGACATCTCCCGGGTCGAGTCCTACCGGTCCCGGCTGGACGACCTCGCGGTGCTGTTCCAGATGGCCGCCGAGGAGGAGGACGCCGGCACCGAGGCGGAGGCCGAGAGCGAGCTCGCCGCGCTGCAGCGCGAGATCAGCAGCCTCGAGGTCCGCACGCTGCTGTCGGGGGAGTACGACGTGCGCGAGGCGCTCGTGCAGATCACCCCGGGCGCAGGCGGCGTCGACAGCCAGGACTGGGCGCTGATGCTCTGGCGCATGTACTACCGCTGGGCCGAGCGGCACGGCTACCCGCTCGACGTGCACGAGTGGCAGGAGGCCGAGGAGGCCGGCGTCAAGAGCGTCGTGTTCCAGGTCAGGACGCCGTACGCCTACGGGACCCTCGCCGGCGAGCACGGCGTGCACCGGCTCGTGCGCATCTCGCCGTTCGACAACCAGGCGCGGCGGCAGACGTCGTTCGCGATGGTCGACGTGACGCCGGTGGTGGACACCGCGGACGCGGTCGAGGTCGACGAGAAGGAGATCCGCGTCGACGTGTTCCGCTCCAGCGGTCCCGGAGGTCAGGGCGTCAACACGACCGACTCGGCGGTGCGGATCACCCATCTGCCGACCAACATCGTCGTGTCCTGCCAGAACGAGCGCTCGCAGATCCAGAACCGCGCCGCCGCGATGGTGGTGCTGCAGACCAAGCTCCTCGAGCGCAAGCGCGAGGAGGAGCAGGCGCAGATGGACGCGATCCGTGGCACCAAGGGCGAGATCGCCTTCGGCTCGCAGATCCGCAACTACGTGCTGCACCCGTACCAGATGGTCAAGGACCTGCGCACCGGCATGGAGTCCGGCGCGACCGGGCCGGTGCTCGACGGGGACATCGACGAGTTCGTCGAGGCGGCGATCCGGTGGCGGCGCACGAGCGGCGAGGACGACGCCTGACGCGGCGACGGCGGGGGCCCGGCGCTGCCTCTGGCGCGCAGGTCGCGCAGGTTGCGTGCGCTTGTCCGTAGTTGCACCATCACTACGGGCTACGAGCGAGGAGCTGCGCATGAGGACTCCGAGGGGCCGGCTGCGGGCTGCGGCCGCCGAGGGCGACGCCCGCCAGGTCGGCGCGGGCGTACGGGCAGCGCGGGCGCTCTCGGCCTCGGCGGTGGCCGCCGCCGTGGTGCTGGTGGCGCCGCCGGCAGCGGCGCAGGACTGCGTCGTGGCGGCGGCCGGCGACGTGGCGGGCGCCGAGGACTACTCGCGCAACGCCGAGCGGACCGGCAACCAGATCGCCGCCTCGCCCGCGGTCGCCGTCATCGCGCTGGGTGACCTCGCCTACGACGACGGCACCGCCGCGGAGTTCGCGGCCTACTACGACCCGACCTGGGGGGTCGTGAAGGACCGGACGCTGCCGATCCCCGGCAACCACGAGCGGTCCGGCGCGGGCTACCGCAGCTACTTCGGCGACGCGGCCTGGCAGAACCGCGTCGTCACCGTCTGCGGCTGGCGGGTCCTGCTGGTCAACCAGTACCTCGGCGTCGAGCGGGCCGCGGCGTTCCTGCGGGACAACGACAGCGCGGCACCCGAGGTGGTCGCCTGGCACGCGCCGCGCTGGTCCAGCGGCAGGGGCGGCAGCACGGCGTCGGTGCAGCCGCTGTGGCAGGCCGCGGTCGACATCCGCGCCCGCATCGTCCTGTCCGGCCACGACCACCACTACGAGCGCTTCAAGCCGATGAACGCCTCCGGCCGCGGGTCGTACCACCGGCCCCGGCAGTTCGTCTCCGGCCTGGGCGGCCACAACCCCCACCGCCTGGGGACGACCCGGCCGAACAGCCAGGTCCGCTACACCGGCCAGCCCGGTGTGCTGTTCCTCGACCTGCGGGCCGACCGGTCCTACGGGTGGACCTTCACGACGGTCGACGGAGTCGTGCGCGACCGGGGGTCGCAGCCGGTCCCCCGCTGAGGGCGGGCGGTCCGAGTCGGATGGCGCTGACGGCGGACGGCCGGCACCGGGTGCGGCCCTGGACGGGCCGTGCGCGGGCTCATCTGTGGACGGACGGCGCCCTGTGGGCGAGCGGCGGCTCGTGCCGGTCGTCGTCCCTAGCGTCCGCCCCGTGACCGGCCGCCTGCGGCGTCCGGCGCCGGGACGTCCTCGAGGGACGTCACCGTCCCTCGTCCGTCCCGCCGGAGGTCCGCCGTGTCCGTGTCCGTGTCCAAGCCCGAGTCCGAGCCCGAGCCCGTCCGTCCCACCCGCCGTCCCGGGCGTCGGCTCATCGTGCTGGTGCTGCTCCTGCTGGCCTGGGTCGGCGTGCTCGCCGCCCCCGCTGCCGCCGAGGTCCAGCCCCACCGGCTCACGCAGGCGCAGGAGCGGATCGTCCTGCGGCTGATCGACGACATCTGCGGCGACACCTGGTGCGAGGGCGACCACGCCTTCCGCTTCCGGCGCTTCTCCTGCTCTCCCGAGCGCGGTGGGTGCAGGCTCGTCGTGCAGATCGCGTCGACGGCGCATGAGCCGCTGCGCTGGCGCTTGCGGGCACAGGCCGTGTGCGGGTTCCCGCACTACGCCGACATGGTCTCCTCCGGACCGCACGGCGTGCACACCCTGCAGCCGGCCTTCTACGACGCCGTCAGCGCGGCGGTCCAGGCCATGACGGCGACAGCGCCGCACCGGCCCCGCAGCCTGCCGCTCGCGACGGCCGTCGAGCACGCGCGACGGGCGTCGGTGCGCTGCGGGCCGCTGCCCCACGGGCTCGTGCGGTGACCGGACGCCCAGCGCCTCTGCGCGCTGGCCCGGACGACGGTGACCGGGGGCGCAAAGCCTCTGCGTGCTGAGCCCGACGACGCGGCGGAGAGGGGAGGCCTGGTGTCCGTGCCCGTCCGGGGCTCCCCGCTCCCGGGGCCGCTGCTCCTGTGCAACTCCCTTGTCGCGCACAGTGAGGGGGTGTAGGAAGCGCCATCGTCCGCACGCTCCTCGGGGAGGCGAGATGTCGTCGGTGCGTCGGGTCCTGGTGCTCGTCCTCTCGTGCGCTCTCGGGCTCGGCCTGGCGCCGGGTCCGGCCGGCGCAGCAGCGGCCGCCGGGGGATTCGTCGACGGCACCGACGAGCGCTCGAGAATCACCAACTGCGCATCGGTGATCAACGGCTCGCCGTACGACGAGGACGGCGCGGCCGCCTTCACCGGGGTCTACCGGGACACGACCTCGACGCCGCCGGAGCCCACGGTCGGGCAGTCGGTCTACATGCGCATCGTCGTCTACGGACTGGGCTTCTCCTGCGCCGGTCAGCGGTTCCTGCCCGCGGTGTCGCTTCCGGCCGGTGTCGGCTTCGACCGGAGCCTGCCGATCCTGTGCGGCAGCGACCGGGTCAGGTACACGGACTGCCCGCAGTGGTCCAACGTCGTCGCCTTCCCCTACGTCGTAGGAGCCCAGGCCTACCGGTCGACCGACACCGGCGCGGCCCAGACCTGGCCCCTGGAGCAGGGCCGCGTCTGGGACTTCCGCTTCCCGATCCGGTCGAGCACTGCGCAGACCGCAGCGACCCTGCAGGCCCACGTCAAGATGTTCGACGGCAACCGCAGTCCCCTCCTGCACCCGCGAGCGCCGCTGTACGTCTTCCCCGCCGGCACGGCGGCCACCTGGCAGCGGCTGCCCGGCAGCGGGCGCGACGTCGTACGCCCCGCAGGTGCCCGTGGAGATGCGCTGGTCGAGGACCGTGGCGAAGTCCGTGTTCTCCATGACGCACCTCCCGTGGGGGCTCGAGCGGGCGCCCGGGCGGGTGCCCGGACCAGTGGGACGCACGTTAGAGATCCCCGCCCCGGGGGGCAACTGCTTTTTCGGCGAGTTCTCGCGCGTCCCCCGGACGGCCCAGCGCCGCCCCCCGCGAAGGGGTCAGGACGGGCTGCCCACCAGGCCGAGGACGTCGTCGCCGAAGCGGTCGAGCTTGGCCTGGCCGATGCCGGGGATCGCGACGAGCGCGGCGACGCTCGTCGGGCGCTGCTCGGCGATCGCCGCGAGCGTGGCGTCGGTGAAGACGCAGTACGCCGGCTGCCCGAGCTCCTTGGCCCGCCCGGCGCGCCACTCGCGCAGCGCGTCGTACAGCGCCTCGTCGCGGTCGCTGGGGCAGTCCGCGCAGCGGCCGAGCTTGCGGTCGACCGCGGCGACGAGCCCGGCGCCGCAGATGCGGCAGGTGACCGG
>CADCUB010000064.1 GCA_902805775.1 uncultured Frankineae bacterium
CCCCGCCCCCGCCCCTGGCGACTGCTCGCGCGGCCCTCGTGCCAGGCTCAGCCCATGAGCCGCCTGTCCGATGTCGACCTGTCGTCGAGGATGGCCAAGTCCGAGGCCGCCGATCGCCTGGAGGCGGCGTCGCAGCGCCTGCTGCACCTGCGGCTGCTGCTGGGCGGCCAGATCGGCGAGCACCGCCTGGGCCCGCCGCTGTGCGTGCTGTTCGAGGGCTGGGACGCCTCCGGCAAGGGCGGCGCCATCAAGCGCCTGGTCCAACCGCTCGACCCGCGGCACGTGCGGGTCGCGCAGTTCGCCGCGCCCACCCACGACGAGAAGCGCCACCACTTCCTGTGGCGCTTCTGGCCGGTCCTGCCCGGCTGGGGAGGCTTCGCCGTGCTCGACCGCTCCTGGTACGGCCGCGTGCTCGTCGAGCGCGTGGAGGGGTTCGCGAGCCAGGAGCAGTGGTCGCGCGCGTACGAGGAGATCGAGCAGTTCGAGCGCACCCTCGTCGCCGAGGGGATGATCGTCGTGAAGTTCTGGATGCACGTCTCGGAGCAGGAGCAGCTGGAGCGCTTCGAGAGCCGGGCCGACGACCCGCTGCGCTCCTGGAAGCTCACCGACGAGGACTGGCGCAACCGCGCCAAGCGCCCGGAGTACGAGGCTGCCGTCGAGGAGATGCTCCTGCGGACCGACCGGCCCGGCGCCCCGTGGCACGTCGTCGCCGGCGACCAGAAGAAGGCCGCCCGCGTCACCGTCGTCGAGACCGTCTGCACCGAGGTCGAGTCGGCGCTCGCCCATCGCGGCTGGGACCTCGATCTGCCGGCGTCCTGAGCCCGTCGATCCGACCCGCACCCGTGACCTGCTGCGGAGCGCAGACCCGGACGGCAGCCGGGCCGAGCACGAGCCCCTGAGCATCCCGCCCGCTCGGCGCTGCAGCGGCCCGCCCGCTCAGCGCTGCGAGAGGTACGCCCGACCGGTCTCGCGGAGCCGCTCGTGCACACCGTCGTACACCTGGACCCCCGGCAGGTAGGTCTTCGCCAGCTTGGCGACGGCCGTGTAGTTGGGGTCGACGACGTTCGCGAGCGGCGCCTCGCCTGCCTGGGACAGCAGCTGGTAGGCGTCGAGCTCGTCGAGCCGCAGCTCGGCGGCGACCCACGTGACGAGGTCCTGCTGGCTGATCCGGTAGGCGTCCTCGAGCGGGCGCGTCGAGCCCGTGCTCATGATCGCGTCGTCGGTCTCGAAGCGCGGCCACAGCGTCGGTCCGCCGCCCTTGACCAGGTCGACGACCACGACGGTGTCCATGGCCGCCTCCACCGCCGTGCCGCACAGCTCGCCCTCGCCCTGACGGCAGTGCCCGTCGCCGAGAGCGAACAGCGCGCCGGGCTGGTTGACGCCGAAGTACACGGTCGTGCCGGCGCGCAGCTCGGGGGAGTCCATGTTGCCGCCGTGCGCGTCCGGGGTGATCGTCTGCCGCGCCTCGAAGCCGCCGGGGGCGACGCCGACGGTCCCGTGCATCGGGTCCAGCGGCATCTCGACGGTGAAGTCGGACCGGCGGGCGGAGTAGCGGACGGTCCGGCGCTCGCGGTCCACCTCGTACACCCACACGCGCTCTTCGAGAGCCGGGTGGAGCATCGCGGTCGTGTGCGTCGCCGTCAGCGCGCCGAAGTGCGGGAACGTCGAGGACACCGCCCAGTCGCGCGCCGGCTCGATCGAGACGAAGTGCACCGCCAGGGTGTCGCCGGGCTCGGCGCCCTCGACGTGGAACGGGCCGGTGACCGGGTTGAGGTAGGGGAACTCGCACACCTGCGAGGGCAGGTCGTCGACGCCGCGTACCCGACCGCCGAAGCAGTCCTCGGTGTAGAGCTCGAGCACGGTGCCCGGCTGCACGCGGCGTACCGCCGGCGTGCCGCCGAACGCCCAGGCCCACTCGCTGGGGTCCGGGCGGTACGACACCACGGTCAGGTCGGCGCTCATCGCCGGCTCCCCTCGTCGACGTGTCCCTCGGGAGCGACCGCGTCCAGCGCACCGAGCCGAGGGGCACGTCCGGTGGCGTAGAAGGCGACGAGCACTCCCACGCCCAGCGCGAGCCAGAGCAGGCCGATGCGCTGCGCGGCGACGTTCGCCTGGATGATCACGTAGCCGATGATGAGGAAGCCCAGCGCCGGCGCGACGAGGTGTCGCCAGAGGTCGCGGCTGCGCTCGCGGACGAGGTAGTGGGCGATGACGCTGACGTGCAGCAGCAGGAACGCGGTCAGCGCCCCGAAGTTGACCAGCGTCGTGAGCAGCGTCGCGCCGTCCGCGCGCGAGGCGAAGTAGACGCCGAAGACGATCGAGACGCCCGCCACCAGGAAGGTGGCGTTCTCCGGCACCCGGTGGGAGGGGTGGACCTTCGCCAGGAAGCGCGGCAGCTGGCGGTCGCGGGCCATCGAGAACAGCAGGCGCGAGGTCGCGGCCTGCGCGACCAGCGCGTTGGCGAAGCCCCAGGCGATCGCCGTGGCCACCGCGGTGAGGACCGACAGCCACTCGCCGCCGGCGACCTCTGCGGCGTCGTAGAAGGCGGTGCCGTTCGCATCGCCCTCGGACAGCAGCTGGGCGCCGTTCGGGACGAGCATCGACGCGACCCAGGTCTGCACGATGAACAGCACACCGGCCAGGGCCAGCGCCGCGAGGGTCGCCCGCCCGACCGCGCGGGCGCCGTCGGAGTTCTCCTCGGCGAGCGTGGAGATCCCGTCGAAGCCGAGGAACGACAGCACGGCGACCGACACCGCCGAGAAGACCAGTCCGACGGAGAAGGTGTCGGGGTTGTAGAAGGCGTCGAAGGAGAACCCGTTGCCGGCGCCGGTCGCGAGGGCGAAGGCGCCGATGACCAGGAAGATCGCCAGCACGACGAGCTCGGCGACGAGCATGATCCGGTTGACCCGGGCGGTCATCTCGATGCCGAAGTAGTTGACGGCGGTGTTGACCAGCACGAACAGCACGATCCAGCCCCACACCGGGATCGCCCCGACGAAGGAGTTCATGGCCAGCGCGGCGATGATGTAGAGAAGCGCCGGGACGAGGACGTAGTCGAGCAGGATCAGCCAGCCGGCCAGGAACCCGGCGCCGGGGTGCAGCCCGCGTCCGGCGTAGCTGTAGACCGAGCCCGCCATCGGGAACGCCTTGGACATCTGCGCGTACGACAGCGCCGTGAAGGCCATCGCCACCATGCCGATGACGTAGGCGAGGGCGACCATGCCGCCCGAGCCGTTGTAGACGAACCCGAAGATGCCGAACGGCGCGATCGGCACCATGAAGATCAGGCCGTACACGAGCAGGTCGACGGTGCTCAGCGAGCGCTTGAGCTCCTGCGTGTAGCCGAAGCGCTCGACGTCCTCGGCGCCGGGCTCCTCGACGTGGGTCTTGTCCATGTGCTCACTCCGGGGTCGCGTCGCCGGTGGGGAGGGGTCGGCGGGGACGGGGCCGGGGGATACTGGCACGCACTACCCCGGAGCGGACGAGCGGCACGCCCGAGCTGGTCCGGGATCGCAGCGGCCCGTCAGCGGCTGCGGGGCGGCAACGTGACGAGCAGGACGCCGGCGGCGACCGCGGCCGCGCCCGCGACCAGGCCCGCGGACACCGGCTCGTCGAACAGCACCACGCCGTAGACGGCGGCCAGCACCGGGACCGCGAACACGTAGCTGCTCACGACCCCGGCGTCACCCCTCTCGAGCAGGGCGAACTGCAGCAGGTAGCCGCCGGCGAGCGAGATCCCGCCGCTGTACACCGTGGCGACGACCAGCGTCCACGACCACTGCACCGGCGAGCCGTCCGCCAGGCCGAGCACGGCCAGGGGGAGCGAGCCGTAGACGAAGGCCAGCAGCAGCGCCGGCCCGAGCGGGACGGCGCGCGGACCCGCGGTGACCGCCTTGACCACCACCGTCCCCACGGCGAAGCACCCCGCGGCGCCGAGGAACAGCAGCACCGCCGCGCTCAGGTCGGTCGTGGCGCCCGCCCCCGACGACTCGCCGAGCACGACCAGGGCGACGCCGCCCCAACCGGTCAGCAGGCCGACGACCTGGCGGGGACGCAGCCGCTCGGCCAGCCACAGGCGGGCCATCAGGGCGACGAGCAGCGGCTGCGAGTAGATGAGGACCGCGCCGAAGCCGATGCCCGAGCGCGCGAAGCCGGCGGTCTGCAGGCCGATGAAGCCGGCCACGCTGACCGCCCCGAGCAGCACGCCGTACGCATGCACCCGTCGCTGCCGCAGCGCGGCGCGCAGTCCGGCCCGGTCCCGGACCAGCAGGCCCGCGGCGAGCACCGGTACGGCCGCGCACGAACGCAGCCCGGCGAACTGCGCGGCGGACGCGTCGCGCAGGGCCAGCTCGACGAAGACGAACGCCGAGCTCCACACCAGGCAGAGCACGACGGCCAGGCGCGGCGTCGACAGGCGGGGAGGTGCCGCGTCGACGCTCATCCCCGCCATCCAACTGCACGCGACCGACGGCCCGGCGCGGCTAGGGCACCCGGCGGCCTACGCTGCGGACATGACCGGACCCAGCGAGGTGGACCCCGCGGTCCTGGCCGGCGAGCCGGGCAGCGCCGCACAGCTCGAGGGCGGCGACGACGACCTGCCGCCTCTGCGCCCCGACGGCGGCGAGTGGGCAGGGGCCGACGCGCTGCTCGAGGGCTCGCCGACCGAGCTCGGCGAGCAGCCGCCGGGCTCGTCGTGAACGTCCTGTCGATCCAGTCCCACGTCGCGTACGGCCACGTCGGCAACTCCTCGGCCGTGTTCGCCCTGCAGCGCCTCGGCGTCGAGGTGTGGCCGGTGCACACCGTACAGTTCTCGAACCACACCGGGTACGGGCAGTGGCGCGGGCGGATCTTCGACGGCGAGTCGATCGACGAGGTGGTCGAGGGGATCGCCGAACGGGGCGTCCTCGCGAGCTGCGACGCCGTGCTGTCGGGCTACCTCGGATCGGCCGACGTCGGTCACGCGGTCGTCGGGGCTGTGGCCCGGGTGAAGGCCGCCCGGCCGGACGCCGTCTACTGCTGCGACCCGGTCATCGGCGACGTCGGCCGGGGGGTGTTCGTGCGCCCCGGGATCCCCGAGCTGCTGCGCGAGGTCGCCGTCCCCGTGGCCGACGTCGTCACGCCCAACCACTTCGAGCTCGACCTCCTGGCCGGTACGACGACGCGCTCGCTGGCCTCGGTCAAGGACGCGGTGGCGGCGGTGCAGGCGCTGGGACCGCGCACCGTGCTGACCACGTCGCTGGTCGCCGACGACACCCCGGCCGACGCCGTCGACCTGCTGGCCTCCGAAGGCGGTGAGCACTGGCGCGTACGCACCCCGCGGCTCGGGCTGTCGGTCAACGGCGCCGGGGACGCCATCGCGGCGCTGTTCCTCGCCCACCGCCTGCGCACCGGCTCGGCCGCCGAGGCGCTGCAGCGGGCGTCGGCGTCGGTGTACGGCCTGCTCGCGCGCACCGAGGCGGCCGGCTCCCGCGAGGTGCTGCTCGTCGAGGCGCAGGACGAGCTCGTGCAGCCGGGCCGGACGTTCGAGGTCGAGCAGGTCTGAGCGGGCGAGCCCGTCGGGCGGGGTCAGCAGGCCGGTCGGGCGGGGTCAGCCGTTGGCGCAGGACGAGCCGCAGCAGCAGGCGTTGCAGGCGAGGTTCGCGCAGCAGTTGCACGCCAGCAGCTGGCCGCAGGACGGGCCGACGCTGCGGTAGCCGTACCCGGGGCCGTACCCCGGCGGCGGGTAGCCGGGCGGGGGGTAGCCGCGGGGCGGGGGCCATCCGCGCGGCGGGCGCCGTCGCCCGCCGCCCCAGCTCCCGCCGATGAAGACGGCCGGGGCCAGCAGCGCCCACAGCGCCACGAGGAGCGCGAGCAGGCCGGAGGTCCCGTTGCGCTGCACAGGGACGCTCGGCGCACCGCAGCACTCCTGACCCGGCGCTCGCGGCAGCGCGCGGTCGACGGCCGCGACCAGCTCTCGACCCAGCAGGACCTCGACCAGTGCCGGGTCGGCGAGCTCGGCCTGCGACAGCGCCTCGCGGACCTCCGCCACGAGCTGGTCGGCGAGCAGCCGGGCCTCCGGCGGCGGGGTGTGCGTGGCGGTCAGGGGGTTGAAGCGTCCGGCGGCCGCGTCGGAGGCGTGGTCCTCGACGGCGTCGAGCAGGTGCACCAGCGCCCCGAAGGCCCGTCCGCAGCGGGCGAGCGGCTCGCGGTTGCCCGGTCGGCCCGCCACCACCGCCGTGTGGGCGAACAGGCTGGCGACGGCGTCCCCGGAGGCGGCGAGCAGCGACCGCAGGTCGGCGCCCGGGACCGCCTCGGCGGCGGCGGACGCGGCCGGCGCGGCGAGCACGACGGAGGGGTCGAGGTCGACCGAGCGGGCCAGCGCCGTGCCCGAGCGGTCCAGCCGGGCCGCGACCCGCCGCGCGGAGGGGCGCACCGGCCGAGGCAGGTCGTCGTCGACGATCTTGTCGGCCAGCCCGGCGGCGGCGCTGACCAGGGCTCCCGCGGCGGCCAGCCGCCCGGCCGGGCTGGCGCTGGCCACCACGGTCGCCCGGGTGAAGCCGCGCAGCGGGCACGGCGCTGCCGTCGTGGTCTCGACGGCACCGGCCTGGGCCTCGACGAGCACGCTCAAGAGCAGGACGTCGTAGCCGGTGAGCACCCGCTCGGGCTGCCCCACGGCGTCGCGCAGGGTCAGGCACAGCCCGCACAGGTGTGCCTGCCACCGTGCGTGCAGCTCGGGTCCGAGGTGGTGCCGGCAGGGCCGCACGATGCCACGCATGCGCGCGCCGTACCCGTTGAGCGTCCGCACACGCGGCTGCTCACAGCCGGGTGGTCGTCGCCTCGTCCCGCTCGCCGGCGAAGAAGCGGTCCAGGACCTCGGCGAACACCGGCTCGTCGGGTGCGGCGGCCGCGAACAGCGTCATCGACGAGCGCAGCTTGGCGGCGTCGACCGGCCCCAGGACCGCCTCCGCGTCCGGCTCCGGCTGGTCGAGCAGGGCCGACGCGCACTCGCGCAGGCGCGGACCCAGGACCGGGTGCCGGGCGTACGCCCGCGCCTCGTCGAGGTCGGCGACCGCGAAGTGCTGCGCGGTCGCGCTGCGGCCCAGTCCGGCGATCTGGGGGAAGACGAACCACATCCAGTGCGTCGTCTTGCGGCCCGCCCCCAGCTCGCGCAGGGCCCGGTCGTACGTGCCGCCGTCGTCCTGGGCGGCCACGAAGCGCGCGAGGCCGGAGCTGTCGTCCACGTCGCACCCGTCCCCGTCCTCGCCCTGGTCACACGGCCCGCGCCCAGCTGGGGGTCCTAGCGTGAGGGCGGTGAGCACGTCACCCCCTGAACCGCTGCCCGCCGGACCGTCGCGGTCGCCCTCGCCGTCGCCCGTCCTCGGCGCTCCTGGCGCCCCTGGCGCTCCGGCCGCTCCGGGCGCGGCGCTCGCGCGGACGCTGGCTGCGCTGCGCCCGCTCGACGCGCACGTCCTCGCCGTGGCCGAGCAGCACCAGGACCGCCTCACCAAGCCCCGGGGGTCGCTCGGCGAGCTCGAGGCCGTGTCGGTGCAGCTGGCCGGGCTGGCCGGCGTCGACCCGCCGCCGCTGCCCGAGCCCGCGGTCGTCGCGGTCTTCGCCGCCGACCACGGGGTGCACGCCCACGGCGTGAGCCCCTGGCCGCAGGAGGTCACCGCACAGATGGCGGCCAACCTCAGCACCGGCGGCGCCGTCGTCAACGCCCTCGCCGCCCAGAACGGCGCCCGGGTCGTCGTCGTGGACGTCGGCGTGGCCGCCGACCTGTCGACCCTCGACCTGCTGCACCGCAAGGTCGCGCCCGGGACCGCCGACCTGCTCACCGCCCCCGCCATGACCCGCGAGCAGGCCGTCGCGGCGATCGAGGTCGGCATCGACGTGGCCGAGCAGCTGGTCGCGGACGGCGCCGGCTGCCTGCTCACCGGTGACATGGGCATCGCCAACACGACGGCGTCCGCCGCGCTGGTCGCCGCTCTGCTCGGGCTGCCGGCCGAGGAGGTCACCGGGCGCGGGACGGGCATCGACGACGCGGCCCTGGCGCACAAGACCTCGGTCGTGCGCCGCTCCCTCGAGCTGCACCGCCCGGACCCCGGGGACCCGCTCGCCGTCCTCGCCGCGGTCGGCGGGCTCGAGCACGCCGCCCTCGCCGGCTTCGTCCTGGCCGGGTCCGCCCTGCGCGTGCCGGTGGTTCTCGACGGCGTCATCGCCGGGGCGGCCGCGCTCGTGGCCGGTGCACTGCACCCGTACGCGCTGGTGGCCTGCCTGGCCGGCCACCGGTCCGCGGAGCCCGGCCACGCCCGGGCGCTCGCGGCGCTGGGCCTGCGTCCGCTGATCGACCTCGACCTGCGGCTCGGCGAGGGCTCGGGCGCCGTGCTGGCCCTGCCGCTGGTGCAGTGCGCGGCACGGGTGCTGCGGGAGGTCGCGACCTTCGACAGCGCCGGGGTGTCGGACAAGTGACCGGTGCGGGCGACCCGCCTGCCGGGCAGCTCAGCGCGGCGATGCGCGAGCAGCTGTCCGGCGGCACCCACGAGGGCCTGGCGACCTTCGCGAAGCAGCCCTTCGTCGCCGATCCCGCCGACCTCGACGCGTGGGCGCCGGACGTCGCGGTCGTCGGCGCGCCCTTCGACATCTCGACCACCCACCGGCCCGGCGCCCGGTTCGGGCCGCGCGCGCTGCGGGCCTCGGCGTACCACCCGGGCACCTACGCGATGGACCTCGACGTCGAGATCTTCGACTGGCTGCGCGTCGTCGACCACGGCGACGTGCTGTGCCCGCACGGCCAGACCGAGCGCTCGCACGCAGCCATCCGCGAGCGCGTACGGGGCGTTGCCAGTCGCGGGATCGTGCCCGTCGTCATCGGCGGGGACCACTCGATCACCTGGCCCAGCGCCACCGCCGTCGCCGAGAGCCTGCCGGACGGGCAGCGCCTGGGCGTCGTCCACTTCGACGCGCACGCCGACACGGCCGACAGCCTCGACGGCAACCTCGCCTCGCACGGGACGCCGATGCGGCGCCTCATCGAGAGCGGCGCCGTCCTGGGCCGGCACTTCGTGCAGATCGGGCTGCGCGGCTACTGGCCGGGCGCCGAGACGTTCGCCTGGATGCGCGAGCAGGGGATGCGCTGGCACACCATGCAGGAGGTGTGGGAGCGGGGAGTCAAGGCCGTGATGGCCGACGCCGTCGCCGAGGCGCTCGACGGCGCCGACCGGCTCTACGTCAGCGTCGACATCGACGTGCTCGACCCCGGCTACGCGCCCGGGACCGGTACGCCGGAGCCCGGCGGCATGTCCCCGGCAGACCTGCTGCGGGTGGTGCGCGAGCTCGCGCTGCGGACCGACGTCGTGGCCCTGGACGTCGTGGAGGTCTCGCCGCCGTACGACCACGCCGACCTGACCGTCAACAACGCCCACCGCGTCGTCTTCGAGTTCCTCGCCGGCCTGGCCGCCCGCCGTCGCGACGCGGGGCTGGCGCCGCGGGACTGACGGAGTCGGCGGGGGCGGCTCCACGCCCGGACGACTGCGCCTGGGTGACACGCGCTCCGCCGCCGCTCCGCCGCCGGCACCGCCGGTCCGCCGGTCGGCGAGACTGTCGCGGTGACGCTGCTGCTGCTCTCGACCGCCGACACCGACCTGCTGGCTGCCCGTTCGGTGCGCGAGCCCGCCCTCGAGCTGCGGCTCGCGAACCCCGCTCGGGTGGACGACCCGGTCACGCTGCTGGACGGCGTGCGCGTCGTGGTCGTGCGGCTGCTCGGCGGTCGACGGGCGTGGGACGGCTTCGACGCGCTGCGCACGGCCTGCGTCGAGCGGCGCGTCCCGCTGGTGGCCGTCGGCGGGGAGGGGGCGCTCGACGCCGAGCTCGCCGACGCCTCCACCGTTCCGGCCGGGGTCGTGGCGGACGCGGCGGCGTACCTGCGCGAGGGCGGGACCGGCAACCTCGGCCAGCTGGTGGCGTTCCTGTCCGACACCGTGCTGCTCACCGGCGTCGGGTTCGACCCGCCGAGCGCGCTGCCGGCGTACGGCCTGCACGGCGCGCGGGAGGTCGACCCGGCGCGGCCGACGGTCGGCGTCGTCTTCTACCGGGCGCACGAGCTCTCGGGCAACACGTCCTTCGTCGACGTGCTCTGCGACGCCGTGGAGGCGGCCGGCGCGAACGCCCGGCCGGTGTACGTCGGCTCCCTGCGGCCCGACGGCGAGGGCCGGCTGCCCGTCGTCGACGCGCTGCTCGCCGACGTCGACGCGCTGGTCGTCACCGTGCTCGCCAGCGGCGGGTCCAACGCCAGCCACGCCGAGGGCTGGGACGCGGGCGCGCTGGCGCGGCTCGACGTGCCGGTGCTGCAGGCCCTGTGCCTGACGAGCAGCCGAGCCGACTGGGACGCCTCCGACGCCGGCGCCGCGCCGATCGACGCGGCCATGCAGGTGGCGATCCCCGAGTTCGACGGGCGGCTGGTGACCGTGCCGTTCTCGTTCAAGGAGACGGGCGAGGACGGCGTGCCGGTCTACGTCGCCGACCCCGAGCGGGCCGCCCGCGTCGCCGGGATCGCGGTCGCCCACGCCCGCCTGCGCTCGGTCCCGAACGCCGACAAGCGCGTGGCGCTGGTGCTGTCGTCGTACCCGACCAAGCACTCGCGCGTCGGCAACGCCGTCGGCCTCGACACACCCGCCTCGGCAGTGCTGCTGCTGCAGGCGATGCGGGCGGCCGGCTACGAGGTCGGGGACTTCCCCGAGGACGGTGACGAGCTGGTCCACACGCTCATCGCCGCGGGGGGCCACGACGTCGAGTGGCTGACCGAGGACCAGCTGCAGGCGGCGGTCGCGCGGGTGCCGCTCGCGGACTACCGCGCCTGGTTCGCCACCCTGCCGGCCTCGCTGCAGGAGGCGATGGTCGAGCACTGGGGCGCGCCGCCCGGCTCGCTCTACGTGGACGGCTCTGGCGACACGGCCGAGATCGTCCTGGCAGCCCTGCAGTACGGCAACGTCGTGCTGGCCATCCAGCCGCCGCGCGGCTTCGGCGAGAACCCGATCGCGATCTACCACGACCCCGACCTGCCGCCGAGCCACCACTACCTCGCGGCCTACCGGTGGCTGGCCGCGCCCGTCGAGCAGGGCGGCTTCGGGGCGCACGCCGTCGTCCACCTCGGCAAGCACGGCACTCTCGAGTGGCTGCCCGGCAAGGGCCTCGGGCTGTCGGCGGGCTGCGCGCCGGACGCGGTGCTGGGCGACCTGCCGCTGTTCTACCCGTTCATCGTCAACGACCCGGGCGAGGGGACGCAGGCCAAGCGCCGCGCGCACGCGACCGTCGTCGACCACCTGGTCCCGCCGATGGCGCGGGCCGAGTCGTACGACGAGATGGCGCAGCTCGAGCAGCTGCTGGACGAGTACGCGCAGGTGCAGGCGATGGACCCGGCCAAGCTGCCGACGATCCGCGGGCAGATCTGGGAGCTCGTCGAGCAGGCGCAGCTGCACCACGACCTGCACGTCGCCGAGTCGCCGAGCGAGGAGGAGTTCGACGACTTCCTGCTGCACGTCGACGGCTACCTCTGCGAGGTCAAGGACGTCCTGATCCGCGACGGCCTGCACGTGCTGGGCCAGGCGCCGGTGGCCATGCCGCGCGTCGACCTCGTGCTGAGCGTCCTGCGCGCGCAGCAGACCTGGGGCGGCGAGGCCGGCTCCCTGCCCGGCCTGCGGCGTGCGCTGGGGCTCGCCGAGGA
>CADCUB010000065.1 GCA_902805775.1 uncultured Frankineae bacterium
CCTGACCCCGATCGCCGGGTGTGGTGCGTTGGTACGCTCACCCGGAAGGATTCGCGCCGACGAGGCGAAACTGAGCGGAGGATCATGAGCCCACTCGTTCCCATGGTGGTCGAGCAGACGTCGCGCGGAGAGCGCGCGTTCGACATCTACTCGCGTCTGCTCAACGAGCGGATCATCTTCCTGGGCACGCCCGTGGACGATCAGATCGCCAACCTCATCGTGGCCCAGCTGCTCCACCTGGAGAGCGAGGACCCCGACAAGGACATCTCGATCTACATCAACTCGCCGGGCGGCTCCGTGTACGCCGGGCTCGCGATCTACGACACCATGCAGTTCATCAAGCCCGACGTGCAGACGATCTGCGTCGGCATCGCGATGAGCATGGGCGCGCTGCTGCTCGCCGGCGGCGCCGCGGGCAAGCGCATGTCGCTGCCGAACTCGAAGATCCTGATCCACCAGGTCTCCTCGGGCTTCCAGGGCCAGGCGACGGACATCGAGATCCACGCCAAGGAGATCATCGACATCCGCCAGCGGCTGGACCACATCATCGCGGGCCACACGGGGCAGGACTACGAGAAGGTCCGCAAGGACACCGAGCGTGACTACTTCATGTCGGCCGACGAGGCCAAGGAATACGGCATCGTCGATCGCGTGATCGACTCGCACTAGCAGGGAACACTGGAGCAGACATGGCACGCCCGACCGACTCGAACGAGCAGCTGCTCTGCAGCTTCTGCGGCAAGAGCCAGCGGCAGGTCAAGAAGCTGATCGCCGGGCCGGGCGTCTACATCTGCGACGAGTGCATCGATCTCTGCAACGAGATCATCGACGAGGAGCTGACCGCTCCGCCGACGTTCGACATCGAGAACCTCCCCAAGCCGCGGGAGATCTACGACGTCCTCGAGGAGTACGTCGTCGGCCAGGACCAGTCCAAGCGCACGCTGTCGGTGGCGGTCTACAACCACTACAAGCGCGTGCAGATGATGCAGGCCGACGACGCGGACATCGAGCTGCAGAAGTCGAACATCCTGCTCCTCGGCCCGACCGGCTGCGGCAAGACGCTGCTGGCCCAGACGCTCGCGCGCATCCTCAACGTCCCGTTCGCGATCGCCGACGCCACGGCGCTGACCGAGGCCGGCTACGTCGGCGAGGACGTCGAGAACATCCTCCTCAAGCTCATCCAGGCCGCCGACTTCGACGTCAAGAAGGCCGAGACGGGGATCATCTACATCGACGAGGTCGACAAGATCGCGCGCAAGGCCGACAACC